>PKCQ01000173.1 GCA_002862265.1 Planctomycetaceae bacterium
AGTTTCGCCTGTAGAATCCCAGTGAGTTGCAGATGAAGATAATCCGCTTTGGCGCCTTGATTGAATTCGACCTGGCTTCCGAACGATTACCTAGCGAATGCAACGCCAGCGGTAGGGCGGCCCCAAAATGCAGCAGATTCCTGCGATCTATTCTTCTCATCGCGACTCTATCTACCCCTACCTGCCAAGTTTTCCAGCGAATGCTCGAGTACATTGACGACAATATCTCGCATCCGGCACTCTCCAGATGTCATCTCGCGTAAAACCATTCGTTGCGTCAGACTAGGCTCGTGGCCGTTGGCGTACTCAAAAAACTTCTTTGCGAAATTGTACGCGATCTTGCGATCATTCGTGAGCAGCAGCCGCTTGAGTCCATGAATATCGGCGAACTCTTGATCGCCGACAACTCCAGCCGAGTCGACTTCCCCCGCCAATCGGAAATAGCCTCGGGGCCGGTATTGGAAGGTATTCTTGTGCGGCAATTTCTGCTGATAGTTGTTTCGCCATCTTCCCGTTGCATCGTAGTTCTCCAGTGCAAAGCCGTAGGGGTCAATACTCTTGTGGCAAGCATTGCAAGTCTGACTCTCTTTATGCAATTCGATTTGTTCACGCAAAGAAGTAGACCCTGCTGACATCTCGGGTTCGATGGCTTTGACGGAGTCGGGGGGAGGCGAAAGGGGCGTGCCTAAAATGTTCTTGGAGATCCAAGCTCCACGAAGGATGGGGGAAGTTTGAAAACCATCTGTCGTCACTTTCATGACACTGCCCATCGTGAGCAGGCCGCCACGCGGAGTGTCCATCTCGAATTGAACTCTCCGCAGGTGTTGTCCTACGATACCCTCGATTCCGTAGTGGTCGGCCAGTCGCTGATTGAGGAAGGAATAGTCGGAATCAATCAATTCACCCGCAGGACGATTCTCTCGAATGAGGTACGCCAAGTAGGCAGTGGTCTCGAGTGGCAAATAGTGTTCAAGCAAGTCATCGTACAGCGGGTAGAGCTTCAGCGATGGAGCTATGGTCTTCCAAGCCCTCAAATTCAACCACTGCTCACAGAGCGACCGGACCATCCGATTCGAGCGTTCATCAGCCAGCGCTAGCTCGATTTGTCCACGCAGTGACATGTCCGACGCAATAAGTTGCTCGTCCGGAACAGACAGCCAAAGTATGCGAGTGAGTGCTGCTTTTTTTGCCAGTTCTCCGCTTGAATGCTCGCCTGGAGCCAACAGAAAGCGGTGCGAGCACAGCACCGCTTTGAATCCAGCCTTGGCGGCTTCGATAAAATCCCCGTCCGTTTGAAACACTCGTTCCGCGACATCAAAGTAGGGCTGCAGCTCAGACACCGTCAAGTTGGATGAAAACGCACGCTCGGCGAAACGTTGAACGACTTGTCGCAAATCTTCTGGATTTCTCGACTCAATCGCGACAAGCTTCTTGGTGAGATTCACATCGATCGATGCGATTACATCCAACTTGCCGATGGAAGCTAAAGAGCGACCGTCGAGACTGAATGACTCCGTCGCAACTAACTTGATAAACCTCGCTGCTATCGGTTCTGGGAAGGAGATCGGCTGCTCGTTCGCCAGGCGCGTTTCGAGCTCTCCAGTGCAAATAGGGGTTCCCCATTCCTCCCCGTTCTCGGAGGTGTACACCTCGAACTTCTCTACTTGTCCATTACAGTTACCTCCACTCCAAGTCGCATAGGAAAGTCCCTTGATCTCAAATCGATTCGGGTTCTCAATGACAATAAAATGCGGCGGTTTAGCGAGAGTCGCCTCGAAGCGCGTGTGCCAAAAGGTCTGATTGGACCCGTCCAGCATGTTCTCTTTTTCCATCCCTGGTTGAAAACTGCTCACTGAAATCGAGCCGCCAATCTTTTCCAGATTTGAGCGGTAACGCAAAGCTTGGGTTGGAGACGCGTTTGTCTCTGTATCGCTGCCGACGTGAGCAGCATTTTGTGGCTTGATCGAGAGTGGTAAATCGCCGAATAACGATTTGTATCTTCGCGGTGGCCATGTGTCTTGAAGCGGCCCGCGTGCCGTCAGCCGTCGAATGTAAACGCCGCGTTTCGGAGCCTTCTCCCGAAAGTTATCCTTGTGGAGGCAGTGCACCGAGACATTCTCTCCTGGCCGCAAGAAGGCACGAATCGTCTGTGACTCAAGTTCATCGCTGCCCAACGAGATTACATCCAATAGTCGTTGTGGCTGAGGACGATCGTCGGCGTAGTAGTACTTGCCCGCGTGAACCTGAAGGCTGGCATCACCCTTTAGATTGCCAACCTTAGCTGCCTCAAACGTAAGTTCGTACCAGCCCGCAACGGGCGGGTTAAAGTTGTCATAGAAGAAAGAATAGCTGTTTCCGTTGTTCGCTCGAGTCCAAGAGAATAGCGTTCCCTCCTTGTAGTCTTGCGAGTGAATATTGTAGGTTTCGTGACTATCCAAGAGCTTGTCTGTCACCCATGTCTGTTCTTTGACAAAGCCCATTTGGGGCAAAGCATGCTCTAACATCTCATCAGCGACCGCAAAGTAGCTGCCAAGCATATCGGGACTCAGCTGAATACGCCGATTGGAATCAAACGTGTTGGTGCCGCGGTCTTCAGGTATTCCGAACGCAAGATCAAGCTCTGTGCCAAGTAGATCATTGATGCTACGCACAAACTCATAGCGACTAATTCTGCGGAACGGCCGTGGGATAGACTCAGGTTGTTGATTCGCCAGCCACTTCAATATTTTTTCTCGCTCAGCTGGCGCAGGAGTATCCGCTTCGGCAGGTGGCATTTTCTCAGTCGCGACGTTTTCGAAAATGAGTGTGGTATCGAATTGTTCTCTGGCTAGCAATTCGGATAGATCCAGGTCTCCCTCCGCATCGGGGCCTTCATGGCAACCGAGGCAGTACTTCGTGAAAAGCTCGTTCGTCTGCGCAGCGTGGAGATATGGTTCGGCCCAGGTGCCCAAACACAGAAAATAGAGCGAAAGTGAAAAAGATAGGAAGCGCATTTTGCGGTCTGAGATCCAGTAGCGACTTTTACTGACTGTTACAATTATTTTCGAGCGCGGGACGCATATCAAGCGCCTTGAGCCTGTGGGCCTGCTTGCGCGTCGTGCTGCCGGTTCGGCCCCAGCTCCTCGTTTCGAATCCCTGCACTCATCCCGCAATCATGTGAGAGCCCAATCACCAGAAATCGCCTCTGCCCAAATGCCACAGCACGACCGTCAAAGGCAAACCGGCGGGTTCCCTGGCAACGAACTGCTAGTTTCTCGGGTGACCACGGACAACTTCTCCATGGATAATTTCTTCGACGCTGCCAAAGAAGGAATCTGAAAGAAGTTCGCTAGGGATTCATGCGTTTTCGATAGCAACGCGTTGAAATGGATAGGGATGCACACATTGGTTCTGAGTGACGCCCCAATTGACGGGGACGGTGGTGCAATGGCATTGGTCGAATGTGCCAATATAGGTTGTTTGATTGTCGAAGATGACTCTGGCTATGAAGGCATGTCCTTACTCGAAGGATTGGAGCCGATGGCACAGGACAAAAGTAAGCGATCGGATGTGGATTTGCGAATGAAATCGCCGTAGGCTTCGGAAAATCGTCGTTTTGGATGGAAGCGTAACAGCGTTTCGCGCTTTAACAGCGTATAAACAGTACGACGAGGTGAACACTATTTTTCGGATTGCGGCTCGTCCTCACCTAGAGGCTTCCAGTCGAAGCCAAGTCCTGGCCCATCGAGAAGCTCCGTAGGCACAGTTCCGTATCGCACGCGGAACATGGGAGCATAGTCTTTCATGTATGCTTTGTTGCCGATTGGGCAATATTGCCGACCATTACCTTCGATGGCAGCGACCTTGGGAAAGCGCGCCGCGACGGCCGCTGAATGCAAGAAGGATGCTCCGATGCAGGTCAAATCTTGCACACAAGTGAACATGCTGTATTCGGCCCCCGCTGAGCCCATGATCAAAGACTCGCTTTGGCCCTTGCATGCTTTCAACGCCAAGCCGGTATAACCCCGCTGACGAGCCAGCTTGAGGCTCTCAGCCCCAGTAAGCGACTCGTCGATGACAACCGGGCGAATTCGAGCAATCCGGTGAACCGTCATTTCAGTGCGTTGAGTCAGATCACGCGGCGTTGGCTGTTCGATGTACTGCAGACGATCAAAGGATGGCTTGCTGAGTCGCTCTATTCGCTCGAGTAAATCGAGCACGTAATCCTCGTTCGGACACTGTTCATTGAAATCGAACGATAACTTCCAATTTCGCTCGGAAGCAACACGTTCACAGATTCGAGTGACTTCCACAATGCGGCCGACATCCCAGTCAATATTGTTGCCAGATAGCTTGATCTTTAGGTGCGTAACGCCATCTTTATGTAGCCACTCTTCGAGTGTTTCTGGATATCCATCATTGAGAACTTCTTGCTGGTCATCCTTGCTCAATGGATCCAGGGCACCAACCAAGTGATACAGTGGCATTGTTGACTTCGGTGCATCGGAGAGGTAGTCGCCGGGGTACTTGCCGACAAACTCATCACCTAGATATGCACTCAAATCCTCGTTGAGGTAGTCCGCCGTCATGCACTGGAAGCTGTTAGCGCCAAGTGCTCGCCCGTAGGCGTCGTGAATCGCCGCATCGAGTGGACTGGTTGCTACCATGCCCGCCAACTCAGGAATAGGTTCCTGAATCTTGTACTCAACTTGCATCTCGGCGACGACCGCATTGCGGATGTCTTTGATTCGATGGCTGATCTGAAGCGGGTCGCCCTGTAGATCAGCCTGCTGAGCTCGAGAGGCAACCCGGTTAGCCAACTCATTCATTAGCCGCAGAGTGATTTTGCCAGGGATCTTGCTGGGCCACGCCCAAGCATTGCCCATGGTCATTTCGCCGATACCTTTGACTTTTTTCTTGGTAGCAGCTCTCGTTAGCGTGACTTCTGTCCGGAGAACGCAAACGTCTTCGACCACGCGCCCGCCAAATTTCATCGGTTGTCGATAGACAAAATTACGAGTCGAATTGCTTACTTCATGAACGGTGATATCCGAAGGATTCGCCATTTAGGTGCAACTTTCTGTGCCGTTTCCGCCAACTTCTCGAAAAGGCATAACTTAGCAAATTGCAAGGGGGTTTGTCAGGAGTCAACTTCTGAAAGCCCTCAGATCAGCTCCAAAAAACCGTGTCCTGCGGGCGTTCGTTGAAACAGTGTGCCATTAGCTGGCATCAGCAGGACTGCAGGCTGAAAGATTTGCAGGCTGGGCGAAATATGCTGCTAACAGCCCCATGTAAAAAGCTCCCGCTAAAACAGGGACTGTCAGTTTCAATGGAACGCGGACAATGCCCGGAGCTACACAAGCCCCTTACGAACCGCCCAGACGGCAGCTTGAGTTCGGTCTGAAACACCGATTTTTCGCAGAATGTGCTGCACATGCTCCTTGACGGTTTCGTAGCTGATACCCAAGGCGAGGGCGATTTCCTTGTTCGTAAGGCCGTTGGCCAGTTGACGAAGAACTTCGCTTTCTCGCTGAGTAAGTGGTACCTCGACATCGGAAACAACGCGAGGAGTAGCTAGAGCACCTGTCACGCGGCGTAATTCTTCCCGGGTCCAGGCAGATTCGCCTCGCAAAGCGGCGCGTAGCGACTCGATCAGCCGGTCGCGGCTATCGTTTTTTAGCACATAGCCCGATGCCCCCAACGCAACTGCTCGTGCAACATAGGTTGGATTGTCGTAAGTAGAAAAGAGGACGACAGGAAGCTCTGGGTAGTCCAGTTTCAGTCGTCCGAGCACGTGCAAGCCATCTCCACCCGGCATGCGAACATCTAGAAGCACTAAGTCCGGCTTCAGCTCTTCCACTTTGCGTAGGACTTCATCGCCCGATGTTGCCTCAGCAGTGACTTCAATGCCCGATCCCTCGAGGACATTCTTCAAACCTAACCGCACGACCTGATGATCGTCCGCCACTAACAATGACGTCGTCATAGTAAATCCAGTTTTCTCACCAATAAAATCCCCAAATCACCGCGGCTTGAACAGAGTCTCATTTGGGCGGTTTCCGATCCGTCATCGGGCAAGAACAGGATCTTTACCTACGGACTGGCGTCTCTACGCCGCTAAATCGCTAAATCTTGCTGATTCTAAACCTTAGCGTGGCAATGAGCATCGTTAATAGATTCTGCCAGGTGGTCCTAGTCTTACCAGAATGGGTGTTTTCACAAGATTCTAGTTTGCGACGTCCAGGTCGTAAAGCTCGCGGCGAGAAAGAAAACCATCGTCATCCTGATTGAAGTCTGCAAACTCTGACGCAGCAAGGACTTTGTATCAATCGTATAAGAATCGATCAGACGCACTGATGCAATCATGCCGGCTGCAGACAGCCTTCCAACTTGTTGAGTTTCACTCCATTCCATCGTGCTCGACGGTGCCGCGCGGCTAACCAATTGATTTTGGGGCGAGTCGGATTCACTTGTTCCCTGGATTCCACCCAGGTTCAAAAATAAGTGTGCGTCCGGTTCAATCTCTAGTGCTTTTTGTAGCTCATTCCGCTCAAGCGAATCGTCAGAATTGGTGTCCAAGGCTTTCCAACGATCTTCTGACCACGCTGACCACTGCTCGCGAGGCACTCCGACGGCAATGGTATAGTGGTCGCGGAGTTTAACTGCAAAACGACTCGCCGCCTGATTCATCAAGCCTTCGTCATACTGCGACTCTGGCACTAGCAAGGCTGTTGTTTCAAGCATACTGCCTATCCCATTCATCGTCGTGCCAGAAGCTTACATTTCGCGAGCTTGATTGAGTTCCAAATCAGTGACCACGGAGTCTCCATTAACGTCCACTTTCTCCAAGGCTTCTGCAAGAAGTTTCAGTTCTCCACGATCAAGCGAGTAGTCTCCGTTAAGGTCAGCTTTCCCCCATGGCGATCCTGAAATATCCGAACTGGGGACTGTTCCAATGTCAGAAATTTGCAACGGACTGCTGCGTGAGATCCCTCTTGAAAGAAAGGGCTTCAGTTCTGCAAGCGAGACTTCCTTGTCGCTAACGTCGTCATACATCGTAATAATCTGGTCGACTTGGCCTTCTTCAGGTACGAGATTTCCAAGCCAGCCTGATTTGACGAGCGGATGGGCTACCAAATCTTCCCAGGATACAGGCTTCTCCAAATCCTCGAACTACTGCTCCGCAATCCGTTCGACCACCGAATCCGATGCATCTTCCAGGCTCCTCGCATCAATTGCAACGGACAGATCCAATATCGCTGGTCCTTGCGGCGAGAGGGCAACTAGTCGTCGAGTCGTCCACGTGCCTTGGTCAATCCAGGCATCAACATCAGATCCGTCGGCCGGAATGACTTCCGATTTGACAACTCCGCCGCTGCCTGAATCGGCCTCCGGAGCTTGGTTTGCAAGTTCAGCGGTCTTGTCTTCCCCGTTCGCCTTTCGGGAGCGCACACCGCCTCCGCTTGTTCGGAGTATCTCGTCGGCGGCTGCATTCTGTTTCAGCTCTCCAGGCTTCCCCTCTGCGAGTTCTGACGCATTTTTCGCAGAATTGTTTGGGCAGCCCACAAGCATCAGTAAAAAAACTACCATTGCCCAGATCGGAAGTTTCAGACTTGCCAAGAAAACAAAGTTCTTAATATTACCCCGGAACGCCATCTTCGGATTTTCTTTTCTCACGGGGTCATCGCGACTTCAGTTGAGTTGATCAAGGCCCAAAGCAAGTCCGACTGCCAACTTGCTTTGCCTGCAGCCTCTGCATCAGTTTGAGACTCGGCACTCGTCTCCGCTGTGTTGGGTGCCTTCACTTCCTGCTGAGCAAACAACTCGGAAAAGGCAGCTTCCTCTCGCGGTGTTGGCTGACGATTTAGTGTGGAAAGAAATAGCCACTTCAGTTGCTTTCGCTCGTCCAGAAATGGTGCGTCCAGTGCTTTCAAAAGCCGGCTCGATTTTTCGCGTGAAACCCGGTCGAAGAGATCACCGTGTAAGGTCACCAGAGCCGAGACGATTCCCAGCTTTGCTTGGCTGGCATCACCGCGCAACTGCCCGAGCTTTCGTGCCAAGAGGTTTTGGGCCGCGGCATTGTCATCTCCGACTATTTGCCTCGCCACCTTCGCGATGCTGTCGGAAATCTGTTGCTCTGTGAGAGGCTTCGTTTTCATTACGGCATACGAGTCATCGGGTGCATGCCCACTGCGATGCGTCGTCGAGCGACGGTAAGCATTTGTCTTGGCAAGCGTCGCTACAAGATCGCGCAAGTCGTATCCGGTCGCTGTGAAGTAAACGCTGAGCTCTTGCAGGATCTTCGGGTGAGAAGCAATGTCTACTGTTCGCATATCATCGATGGGTTCGATTAAACCGCGGCCACAGAGCATCGCCCACACGCGATTTACCGTTGCTCTCGCGAGGAAAGGATTTTCTCGTGCCGTAAGCCAAAGCGTTAGTTGCTGTCGACGCGTTCCTCTAGTCAAGCCGCTGAAGCCGGTCTTGACTAACGGTTTGGGAATTACAATTTCTTCGGTTCCAGGAAGCGTTATGTCGCCTTCGTTTGTGTCGCGGATTTCACCCAGCCGCATCAATGATTGTTCACCTTCATTGTCCAGTTGCGCGAAGTAGGCTGCGAATCCCCAAAAATCGCGTTGAGACCATTCGTCAAAAGGATGATCGTGGCACTCGGCGCAGTCCAACTGAACTCCCATGAACACCCGGGCGGTTTTGGCTGCAATTTTTTCAGGCTTCACCTCCAGAGCCACGAAAAACTCTGCGGGTCCAGCTTGAGCAGGTCCGGTGGCGACGAGCAGATCAGAAACGAGTCGGTCGTATCTGAGATTCTCGGCGAATCGCTCCCTGAGCCAAGCTCGCAAACCGCCATTTCGCCCGAGAAGCGGGGTGGCGTTGTCTTCTTCCGGGAGCATCCACCGAGACTATTGGCCTGCGAAGTGGTTGGCACAGCTAGCCGTGCCCAGCAGACGATCAATTAGTTTTTTATCTTTGGATTCCGATTCGTCGCGTTCGAAACCCAGAACTTCGCTGCCCGTGGGCGGTGAGCCAGTGAGATCGAGGTGCACGCGGCGAAAAGCAGCATCCGTACTCGGGTCGGCCGGCTTCCACCCAAGCTCTTTCAGCCGCTCTTCCAATAACTCATCGATGCGTTTTGACATTTCCTGCGACGCTGGTTCTAGCTCTTGCCCGTGAACCGCGCCAGAAAAACTCAACGAGTACGCAAGGAGGATGATTCCCAAAATCTTGTTCGGAAAGCAAAAAAGAGAGCGAAGAACTCGCCGCTGCATAGAAACCTCACTGCGTAAGCAGACCCGCCGAACGTCTGATTATATCCCTATTTAGGGCTCCAAACTACTCAAATATTTTTGGTACCTGATCATCGTCTGCCCCCACGCGCAAGAAACCTGACGAGTGAGTTTTTAAGCTAAGCTTTTCCAAACTGGAAACTTGGGTTGCAACTCGTTTCCAGTGGTCAAATGCAACCAACTTTCCTTCAGAGAGTCGCGAGTAATGCGAGCGGAGATGGGCCGATCCAGTTTTCCCTGGCCGAGGGCACCGACGCGTAGCGTTGGTCTTCGTCTGAACCTCCCGCAAGCGAGAGCGTGAGTGGTAAAACACGCAACTTAAAGCGGGGGGACAGAGGTACAACTGGTAAGCCGATGCGTGAGCGAGATACGTTGCTGTTCACTTGAACCTTTGGCAATCCCAGACTCAGATGCTACGAAAGCTTACATTTGCTTTCGGGAAATCAGCTTTCCCCATGATTTGATCGAAGCGACCCCCTAATTGGTATTGGGAGACCAAGTAAGGCTGTGTTAGCTTGCGCCCGAACTAAGTTCTTGCCTAGTCACCGAAACTAAAGTGAGCCGCAAACGAGGTCGCACCATCGGTTGCATAACTAACATTCGCACCACCTCGCAGTTGCAGTCTGGTTTTATGAGTGGCTTCGGCGAGTGAGCAAATTCAATGGTTAGCTGTTAGGCACAAGGAGGAGCCTTTTATGCGACTGTTAAGCATGGATGTAGATCGTCCTGGGGCAGATCGAAGTGTTCGGGTAGGACAACTTTCCCCAGGCTTGAATACCATCCTTGGTCCCACTGGCTCCGGCAAATCCACTCTGCTGCGATGGTTGCGTTGCATCGCAGAAGAAAGTCAAGCCGCCAACTCGTCGGCTAGCTCAACGAAAATCGATTCTGCCCCGATTGCCGGTGTGCTGCATTTACAAAACCGAGCTAGCAACTACCGTGTGACAACTGATCGCAATGGCAAGATCCGATTCGATCTTGCGCAGGATTCATTTGATTCGTATCAGCGCGACTATCAAATGCGATGGGATGGACGCTTAGATGGAGACCTTTCTGGCTGTGATCTCTCGCCAACGCAACGAGCCGCTTTTGTAGGGTTGGCAGCAGCGCACGATCGATACGATACCGAAGCGGCGCTGGAACAGCTCGCAGAGCGTCTGGGACTAGACAACGAGTTTGCGCCATCGGATCGTCGCGAGCAAGTATTTGCTGTACAGAAAAAGATCCGAACTCAGCTCGAACAGTTAGGCCCGCTTCACAGCGATCGAGATACACTTCTTGCTCAGCAAAGAAAACTGAAAGCAGGGCTTCAGGCGACCTCTGGCCAGTCTCGAAAGCTGCGCTACGACGGACTGGACACTAAGCAACTCAGACTGGACAGACGGCTCGCGGTGCTGGAAGCAGAGTTGCAAAATACGTTGCGAGAAATCGAAGTTCTCGAAAAGCAAACAGGCGAGAAACGACGCGAGCTCAAGCTACTCGAGGTGGAAGCGTCATCGGTGATAGTGGGCGAGTCCTATCGCATCCAACTCCAGAAGCTCGACGATCGGCTGTACCGATGGCGGCAAATGCTGAAAGACCTCAAAACGCAGCGCGAGACGATTGATAATGAAACGACTGGCTTGCGTCTCGAGAAACAAGTCGGGGACCAACTGAACGCAAGTAAAGAGCCTGATCCTCGCGTCGCCATGCGTTCTTGGCGAGCCCAGATTCAAAGCATGCTTCGTCAGCTGGATGTGCTTGTCCAACGCTACGATGAGATTCCAGGCTACGACTATCGTAGTGCTTCGTCCGCTGTTGCTGGTACCGACCTACATCCCGGCGAAGTGCCTCAGACGCACGGTGTATTCCGGGATGGGACTGGACGCACTTTCGTAGAGCATTCGGCCAATTGGCCAGATGCAGGGATGCTTCTGGAAACTCTGCGGAGCATGCAAACAGACTTGCGCGAGATTTGCCAACAGCTCTCGCGTCAAGAGGCTCAAACGACAGGCGAATCCCTCCGGCATCAGTCCACGCAATTGCAAAGTTGTGAGACTGAGTTGCTGGGAGCAGTCGAGCAATTAATCGAGCAGCGCAGCGAGCTGGTGCGAACCATCTTGGCGGAGCAAAATATCCCGGTCGAACAACTGACTCTGGCGTTTGGCGATTGGTGTCAATATAGTGATCATCCACATCTTATAGACTGGCTGCTCAGCGAGGCAAGCAATCAACCAACGCTGAAATCGGGAGTGGATCCAGCTTTGCGGCAATCGCTCCTCGATGACATTGCAGGACTAATGGAACGTCAGAAGCAAGCCAAGCTGGACGCAGACCTTTGCCGACGACAACTAGAGGAAGCACAGACGCACCGCCGCGGCGTGGCCGCTCGCAGCGCACCGCCAAAGCAGCAATCTACAGTCGAACTCCGAAGTGGGTTGCACCGAATAGCAGCGGAACTTGCCAAGCTGGCCGAGCGAGATCGCTTGACGGCTGAGTTAAACGAGTGTGCTCAGAAGCTCACTCGAACTTCAGCTGACGCGGGAGTTGCATCAAGTGCATTCCGCGACGTGACCAATCGACACATCACTGGACTGATGGCTCATGCCGGAACGACATGGCCAACTGATAGCCATTTCCAAGGCCGATATGACTTGGATGACGGATTCTCTAGGTCGCAGGCGATAGGCTCAAATTCGCCTGTGCCGAGCGAAATCGTTCGCATCGCAATGCGGCTTGCCATTGCGGAATTGCTGGCTCGGAAAGGCGAGCCGATCAGTTTAGTGGTCGACAATGCTTTGGAAGCCATTGCACCTGATGTACAGAACAGCGCAGTCACCTACTTGGCAAACGTGTCGCGGAATCAACAGATTGTGCTCTTGACCAGCAGCCAGTTTGTCGCAAAGAAAGTTCGGCACCATCAAGGTTGGGTTGGCAACCTCTTCTGCTTAGCAGCTAGAACTGGTGGCGATATGAATGCACAGCTGGCTGCCGTGGCCAATCACGAAGAAGCTGAGAAGTGGTATCGGCCGATGGTCACTCCTGCTGATAGTACCTCTGGCAATCGATGCTATTTGACCTACTCTTCGATCGTAGAAGATTTACCAGCGATTGATCCTGATCTGACAGCACGCTGTCGCAGCTTGGGAGTCGACCGCATTGGCGATCTGCTCGACGTGGACGCACTCTGGCTAGCAGATCAAATTCAAGTCGAAGGTGTATCACGGAACACAGTGGAGGCTTGGCAGTCTGTTGCTCAGTTGCTTTGCAACGTTCCGAAGCTTCGTCCCTTTGATGCTCGTGTCATGGTCGGAGCGGGAATTCGCTCCTCACGGGTACTTGCCGTAACACCTCCGCAGGAATTGCTGGATCGCATAGAAGATTTCCTGGCGACTGCCCGCGGCAGAAAGATTCTTCAAAGCGGGAGCAGTAAGGAGTTCTCTCGCTTGACTTCCTGGATCGCCTCGGCGAAGGGCCAGGGCGAAGTGGACGGATACTGGACTCGCAGCGACAGCAGTAATCGCAGCTCGGGCAACCGTAGTAGCCGGTGCAATCACAACGGATCAAGCCGAAACGCAAGCAGCAACCGCAGTTATCGCCGAAGCTCAGATGCTCGCCGATCCGGCGACCGATCCTATTCGGTCATCGATCGACATGGCAGTCGTTCCCATGACCTTAGCGACTGTAACGGCAGTGAGTGGGAACTGCGCTCAACTCGCACTCGATCGCGGCGTCGAAGTCGCGATTACGATTCCGATTCAGATCTTAGGTCGGAACGTTCGAGTCGAAGTCCCGAAAATCGAACCTCAAGTGGCAGGCGAAACTCAATCCGCGCTAACGGTCACTCCGAATCGGCTGCAGCTCAGGGGCGTGAGGAATCGGAAGCAAACCCGGTAGCTCAAGTCCAAAAGACCCTACGTTACTACCTTGAATTGGCGAGTCCCGTGGTGGATGCCCCTTCGATTGGACCTCGCATGGCAGAGCATTTGGAGCCTTGCCAAGTAGAAACCGTCAGCGAACTATTGGTAGCCGACGCGGAGGATCTCGCAGAGCGACTGGATCACCGTCGCGTCGACGCCGAAGCTGTGGAAGCTTGGCAA
>PKCQ01000581.1 GCA_002862265.1 Planctomycetaceae bacterium
AGAACTGACAGGAACGTCGGTCCACCCCTCACAAGGTGCAATCTCGATCGCCATCGGAGCGCCAACTCGGTAGATTCGGATGCATCGGGATCTGGTCGTTTTGCCAAACGCTTCACCACGCGAAGGCTCACATTTGCCTGCCACGCAGTCGTAATCTCATAGTCGTAGCCAAGATCGTCAATCTCTTAAACCCAATCACCAGCTGGCTTGAGTCCTTCGTTGATGGCGTGCCCGATGGGATCAAGAAACGAGTTCCGAATTGCATCAACCGAGCGTTGCCGAATAGCAGAACATAAAAGACAGGATATGCAATGCGAGCGTTTCATGGCCAGGATTGAGCACGGGAGCGAAGCAAGCCACGCAATTGGCAACAAACTGCCCTCCAAACCATCAACCAAACGCATCGGGTTCAAGCACTACTATCCCCAAGCAATGATTTCAGAGCCCGATAAGGCGAATCCGCAAAACAAGCGCGAAGCTGCAGGAGTAGCGGGGTAAGGAAAAGGGTAGGCTATGCCTAGGGACTCGTAACCTGTCCACTACGGCGCAGTGTAGCGTAAGCGTCGCTGCGTAAAATAGCGGCCTACAAGTAGTCGACTCGGCGGTGGGCGACTTTCACGCGGCCGCAAGCAATGGCTTGGACGACTTCGGGAAGCAACTGGCATTCGAGCTCAAACACACGTTTCTGTAGATCTTCGGCAGAGTCGCTTGAGAGGACTTCGCAGGATCGCTGCGCAATGATCAGACCGTGGTCATACTGATTATCAACAAAGTGCACGGTGCAGCCCGAGATCTTGGCGCCGTAGTCAACTGCAGCTTGGTGAACTCTTAGGCCGTAGAAGCCCTGGCCGCTGAAAGCTGGAATCAGCGAAGGGTGAATATTAACGACACGGTTTTCGAAGTCATCTGGGATGAGCAAGTGCTCGAGGTAACCGCCCATGACGACTAGCTCAACGCCTTGCTCACGAATTGCTGCAAAAACGGCTTGGCTGTGCTCTTCCGCGCTGGCAAAGTCGCGTTTGCGATGGACTACCTTCGGGATAGCCGCTTCGTTAGCGAATGCAAGTCCCTGCGCACCTGCGCGGCTGCTAACGACGAGCCGGAAATCAACGTTCAGCTCGCCACGCGAATGAAAACTCAGCAAGTTCTTGAGTGTCGTGCCGCCGCCAGAAATCAATACAGCGATCGGCAGCTTCTCCTCTGGCGGGCTGTTCTCAGGTGTATCTCCGATACTCATTGGCCCACCACTTCAATACCAAGCTTGAGCGGCTTGCCCGCGATTTCATATTCTTGCATTGTCACGGCCGCTGGAGGATCGACCTTTAGCCGAAGTTCAACGCCAAGCGTTTCACCCAGGATATATTCCTTGTTTTCCTCGATCGCAGTCAACAGCTCCGCGTCCTCGGCTTGGAGGTAGACGTGGATGCGATCGGTAAACTGCAAATCTTCTTGCTTGCGCGTGTCCTGTATGAAACGAACGAGGTCTCGGGCGTATCCTTCTCGGATCAGATCGGGCGTCAAGTCTGTCGAAAGCACTACGACACTGTGTCGACCTTGTGATGCCGTCCAACCAGACTTGGCTTGCAATCGAACTTCGATGTCTTCGCTGTCCAGCAAGATCTCGTTTCCATCCAGGTTAAGCTCAATCTTGCCGCTGGATTGAAGCTCGGCCAAGAGAATAGCTCCGTCAGCCGCACCCAACGCTTTCTTCAATGCAGGGATTTGCTTGCCAACCTTCGGCCCCAGTTTCTTGAAGTTCGGTAGCACTTGGTATTCGATAAAAGGGCTGTTGCCAGAGACGTACCTGATCTCCTTCACATTCAGCTCTTGACGGATGATTTCATCGTGTTGCTTTAACCATTCAACATGTGCATCATCGGCCAAACATACTTCGACACTCGCCAACGGCTGACGAACTTTCAGTTTGGCATCCATCCGAGCGCTTCGGCCCGATGACGCGATCTCTTGGAGCACGCTCATCCGCTCACTAAGCGTCGTATCAAGGCGTAACTTTTCCCCTAGCGGATAATCGCAAAGGTGAACACTTTCTCGCACCTTGCCAGTAACGGACTCGGTCAAGGACTTCCACATCGCCTCGGCCACAAATGGTACGAATGGAGCGACCATCTTCGACAGTTCGACGAGCACTTCGTAGAGTGTCCAGTATGCGTCTGCCTTGTCCTCGCTTTCCGCCGCAGAGGCTTCGCCCCAGTAGCGATCGCGACAGCGACGGACGTACCAATTACTTAGGGCATCTACCAAAGCTGTGATAGCTTGGCAGGCTGGATAATTGCTGTAGTTATCCATGCACTCGACAACAGTCGCGTTGGCCTGAGCCAGTTCACCTAAAATCCAGCGATCGAGCTCTCCTCGTTGCTCAACCGGTCGGTATGTCTTCGCCTGAGCCAGCTCAGATGCGGAAAGTTGATCTAGCTCGCCGTCGATTTCCGCAGGGCCTGCGAACTTATCGATTTCCGCGTAGATAGTAAAGAAGCTCAACACATTCCACATGCGAAGCATGAACTCAGGGATGCTGTCTCGGATCGCTCGCTCGGAGTAGATGATCGAGCTCCACGGCGGCTGATTCGCAAAGAAATACCAACGCAGCGCATCAGCACCGTGGTTGTCAAAGATCTCTTGAGGGCTGCGGTAATTGCGAAGGCTCTTCGACATCTTGCCTGTCTTGGCTACATAGGCCTTGCCTTCTGCTTCTTTCGCATCTTCCTCGGTCAGGTGAATTGCCTTGCGACCGTTCTCCTTTGGCTTCTTTGACTCCCACCATTCGGCCAACATCAGACCAAGTACGATGCAGTTGCGATATGGATGCGGGTACTCCTCTTGCCCGCTGAAGAGCATCGTGCTGATGGCGAGTTGGCTGTAGAACCAGCCACGAGTTTGGTCGATGGCTTCGCTAATGAAATCAGCCGGAAACTCGGCTTTGAAGCGATCTTCGCCTTGATGCGGAAAACCCCACTGCGCAAAAGGCATTGCACCGGAGTCGTACCAGCAGTCGATGACTTCCGGCACACGCTGCATGCGAGCACCTTCCGCGAAAGGAGAATCATAGGTGACAGCATCGATGTAAGGCTTGTGAACCTTGAGGTCTTCGCTCAGCTCTGGATTCTCTGCCTTGGCCTTCTCCCACATCTCGGTGCCAGTGCGGCCTGGCTTGGCGAGCAACTCGTCATAGCAGCCAACTGCCTCACGCTTGCCCGTCTTTTCGCATTCCCACACTGGGAGTGGTGTGCCCCAGTAGCGTTCGCGGGACAGTGCCCAGTCCACGTTGCTTTCTAGGAAGTTACCGAAGCGGCCATCGCGAATGTTCTCGGGAAGCCAACCGATCTGCGCGTTGTTGGCGAGCATCTTGTCTTTGAATTGCGTCGTCCGAATGAACCAACTCTCGCGCGGGTATTGGATCAGCGGGTCTTGTTCGGCTCTCCAGCAAAACGGGTAATCGTGCAAGTATTGATCGTGCAGCAAGAGCAACCCAGCTTCTTTAATGCTGCGAGCGATTTCCTTATCCGCGTCCTTTACCCAAACACCTTCTTGCTCCGGATAATCAGAAGTGAACTTACCGTCGGGGCCGACCGCACACAGAAGTCCGGGCACTGGTCCGTCATGATCGAAACGCTTCAGTTCCTCCACTAGCAACTCATAGTCGGCCTCACCAAAGGCTGGCGCAGTGTGTACTAGGCCGGTACCGCTATCGAGCGTGACAAAATCACCTGGAACGACTCGCCAATAAAGCGCTTCTTCCGTTCCATCCTTAAGCTTCCCAGTGGCATCGGCATGCTTAGCGTAATAGGTCTTGGTCGGTGGGCGATATCGTTTACCGATCAACTCACTGCCCTTGACGGTCTTCTCAACCGTCCATTCGCGTTTCGCCTTCTCGGAGATCGTCTGCACGAGCGCTTCGGCGACAATTATCCTTTCGCCACTTTCGGCATCCAGGCAGATGGAGTAGTCGATGTCATGGTGAACAGCGGTGTAAGTGTTGCTTGGGAGAGTCCACGGAGTGGTGGTCCACACGACTAGCGATGTATTTTCCTCATCGACCAGCGGGAACTTGACGTACACACTCGGGTCGGCAACTTCGCGATAACCTTGCCCGACCTCTCCGCTCGAAAGCGCAGTTCCGCCTTGGGCCCACCACCAAACAATCTTGTGACCACGATAAAGCAGGCCTTCGTCGAAGAGTTTCTTTAGCGACCACCAAACGCTTTCGACGTAACTTTGATGATAAGTTACGTAAGCCTCGCTCAGATCGATCCAGAATCCAATACGCTCGGTCAGTCGTTCCCACTCTTGCATGTAACGCCAGACGCTTTGCTGGCACTTTTGGATGAAGGGCTCGATGCCGAACTTTTCAATCTCATCCTTACCGTGGATTCCGAGCTCTTTGCAGACTTCGACTTCGACGGGCAAGCCGTGGGTGTCCCAGCCAGCTTTGCGTTCGCAGCGATATCCACGCATCGTTTTATAGCGAGGGAAAAGATCCTTGATTGCGCGGGTCAAGCAGTGCCCTGGGTGCGGCATTCCATTGGCGGTCGGCGGCCCCTCATAGAAGACAAAAGGCTCCGCCTTAGCACGTTGCTGAAGGCTCTTGGCATAAATTTCGCTCTGCTTCCAGAAGTCTAGGATTTCTTCTTCTTGCTTCGGAAAACGAACTTGGGTGCTGACTGCTTTGAACATAGTGTTGTCTGGGAGACGAGTCGGTTTCTGTTGGGGCTGGTAAGCTGGCCACATCCTCAGTTGACGCTTCAACTGCGAACGGCATGAGTTTCATGTCTTGCGTTTTGGTTTTTATAACGCGAGGTGTTCGTGCTGAAGCTGCGTTTCTTCAAACTCACCCTCCCGACTTGCGGGAGGGTCGGACGTGATGCGGCCGGGGAGGGCTGGATCCACCCCTCTCCGCTGGCATTATTCGCGACTTTATCCAAGGATATTCAGCTGTATTCGAAATCAGAGCTCGGTATCACGGCTCACTCGATGGGAAGATTTTCGCCGGATATGCCCAGATATCAAAGCCCACTTGCTGTTTTGCCTGGATCGTAGATTGCATAAGATTTGATTCTTCTATTCGCAAAGAGGGCAGCTATGGCTTACGACGAAGATTTCACCCAGTTTCCTCAGGCTCGTGGCGAGGATGTCAAGGAACGGCCGCAACCCGCAGATGATCCTGCAGAAGGCCCTAGTTCAGGGCATTTGGACCTGCTGGACATGATGCGGACCACTATCGAGCGGCTGGAAAAGGATGAAACCTCGCATGGTGACCTCAAAATCCTGCAGCGATCGCTCAAAGAGCTGCGTTATGCGTTCAAAGTCTTCCAACCGTATCGCCGAAGACGCAAAGTGACCGTGTTTGGTTCAGCGCGGACCAAACCGGAAGAAGCACCCTACCAACAGGCAGTCGAGTTTGGCCGAGCGATGTCGAAGCAGGGCTGGATGACGATCACTGGTGCCGGAGGCGGGATCATGGAAGCAGGCCATGTCGGAGCTGGCAAAGAACTGTCCATGGGCCTCAATATCCACCTGCCCTTTGAGCAAAGCTCCAATCACATCATCGAAGGTGATCCCAAGCTGGTCACCATGAAGTACTTCTTTACTCGGAAGCTGATGTTCGTCAAAGAATGCAGTGCCGTAGTTTCACTGCCAGGCGGCTTTGGCACGCTCGACGAAACAGCCGAAACACTGACTCTCGTGCAAACTGGCAAGCAGACGATGATTCCTATATTGCTGCTCGATGCACCCGGAGGCAACTACTGGAAGCACTTCGGCGAATTCGTCGAGAAAACTCTGCTGCGAGATGGCATGATCAGCCCTGAAGACCTCGCGCTCTACAAGATTGTCGATAGCGTCGAAGCTGCCGTAGAGGAAGTACTCAGGTTCTATCGTGTCTATCACAGCATGCGTTACGTTAACGACACATTAGTGCTACGGATCAATCAAGAGCTGAACGAGGAAGAGATTGAAAAACTCAACGAAGAATTTTCAGGGATTTTGGTAGCAGGCAAAATCGAACAAGGCGAAGCACTGCCTCAGGAAGCCAACGAACCAGAGCTGGCTGATATGCCTCGTATCAAGCTTCGCTTTGATCGTAAACAGCTGGGGCGTCTAAGGATGCTCATCGATGCCATCAACGACACTTGCCCCATCTGCAAGGTGTCGCCTTCGTCGTAAGAGCCTCGTAACGGAACTCGTCAAACGTTTCGGCCGGGCCGCCCGAAATGGAGACCATCACAAAGCATACGAAGGAAAAAGCGATGCGATTTTAAGCTTTGTGCTCCTCGCGTCCTTTGTGGTTTCTCTTCGTTGCGTGCGAATGCCGTCATTACCATGCCACATGAATGCGGGACGACGGGCGATCGTTGTCGGCTCTGCGTATACGTGCAGGTTGATTGACAAGCTAGAAACCCTAGAAGCTTATCCCGCTTGGATCAACCGTCGGTAAGGGTTTCGACCACAGTGTCGAATGGGACGGCGGAGCAGCACCCATAGAGCGGTTCGCGTGAAAGGCGGGCACGAATGGATTTGGGGGAGGAAAGACCGCAGAGGAATCGAGCTTGCTGTAAAACTTCGGATAACACCACAGGCTTCTTCTTTTGTAAAGCACGCAATCCGGTCAGAGCAGAATCGCCGACTCGCGGTACGCGCATTTCTGGCAACTTGGTGATAGCTTCGCCGCAGCAGAAGCTACAACTCCCGCATTTAGTTTCAATCTTGTGCCCGAAATGCTCAGACAACATCGCTGACTGGCAGCGATTAGCGCACATCAATTTGAACAACTCGTCTAGTCGCGAAAGCTCACCGATCTGTCGATCGGTTACGTAGTCATGTAAGTGATCCGTCATCGACTCAATGTCGGTGATGGGCCTCAACTTGCGATAGCCGTGAACTAGCCCTGATGCCTTCAGTTCAATCCAGCCTTTCTCAGCGAAGTAATCGAGCATCTTCACGATGCGAGACCGATCACACTTCAAACGATCGGCAGCTTGTGCCAGGTTGATCTCGAACCAGATCTTCTTTTTGACCGTCAGCGAAAGCACTTTGGAGGCAAACACGCGGCGCTCGCCTTCGAAGTGCTTGAGAATCTGCGTTGAATTAATCCGTGGCTTATATTGATAGGCGTCGTAACGCGGCGAAGTGGCTTGCAGCCAGCCTTCAAGCTCCAAGTTCGTCATCAGCGTTCGCACTACCGAATCACGAATGTCCGTTTCGTAAGCAAGCGAATAGTAGCTGACGAAGAAGTTTTCAGGCTGACCGACAAGAAACTCGACGAAACGCCGCAGCGCCTTCTCGCTAGGCGTATCGCCATAGGCAAAATTGTCGAGCACGATTCGGTCTTCCGGAACGAGCAGTGTTTCGCAAACGGAGTCTTCACCATCTCGGCCCGCCCGCCCAATTTCCTGTGCGTAGTTCTCGATCGATTTCGAAGCGTTGTAGTGATAAATCGCTCGAATGTCGGATTTGTCGATGCCCATCCCAAAAGCTATCGTAGCGACGACGATGGAGTCGGATGACTGCATGAACCAATCCTGAATCTCTTCACGCTCTTCAGGTCTGAGCCCCGCGTGATAAGCTCGCGCCGGAAGATCATTTTGCTGCAAGTAGTCGGCGACCAACTCCGCCGTTTTTTGCAGCGTCACGTAGACTAAAGTTGTCTGTGATGGTGCTTCTTGCAGACGCGAAAGTAAGGTGCGATCACGCTCCTTCGCCGAGCATAGAGTGAAACGCAGTGCGAGATTGGAACGAAAGAAAGGCGTCTGAACCGCGTCTTCCTTTGCGATTGAGAACTGACCACAGATGTCATCCAGAACTTGCGGTGTAGCAGTCGCGGTCAGTGCCAAGATTCGTTCGGCCTCTAAATCTGCGGCAAGTTTCGCGAGTTTCAAATAGTCGGGACGAAAGTTGTGCCCCCACTGACTAATACAATGAGCTTCATCGATAGCAAACAAGGAAATAGGAATACCTTTGATAAACTCTCGAAATCGCTCGTTAAAGAAGCGTTCTGGCGCGACGTATAGAAGCTTGATTTCACCGCTTCGGATCTCATCCATTAGCCCCCGCGACTCGTCAGCTGAAAGAGTAGAATCCAGCCTCCCTGCCTTGATGCCTCGGCTGTTGAGGAAATCGACCTGTTCTCGCATCAATGCGAGCAATGGCGAAACCACCAGCGTCAGACCTTCGAGCAACGTCGCAGGCAGCTGATAACACAATGACTTGCCACCGCCCGTTGGGAAAATCGCCGCCGCTGAACGCCCCTGCAAAAGCCGCTTAAGCACGGGCACTTGGCCCGGCCGGAACTGGTCCAATCCAAACCGTTCCCGTAGACACTCTTCTAATTGTTGCTCAGATACATCCACAGTCACAAACTACCTGTTTCCTCTCAATCCTGCTAGCCGCTACAAAAGGGCGATTCATTGTTTAGCGAGAGTGGAGTGAGCCGAACGGCCTAGCATCGGGAGGTTACTAGGAAACGCTGGCCCGAGGCTGGCGCTGTCGGCTCGCTGACTTACCCTAACCGCAGAGAACCACACTCCTACGCCCAACAGTACACCCAACATTAGAGACGTCGCTGGGACTGATGACTTACAAATAATTTGTCTTTTCTTTATTCCTGGCGTTGCGTATGAACTTAGACGGAGTTCCTCTGAGCATCGTCGAATCAAATCCGAGAACAGGCGCATAGATGGAAGCAATGGTTCAATTGTTCATAGCATTGCTTGCCGTTTTTGTGAGGATGGCTGTTACAACCCTCGCGCTAATTGCACAGCTTGTCTTGCTTCTGATTTCGTCGCCGTCCGTGCTTTTGAGGGAAGGGCTTGTCGCTGCACGAAAGCACTATTGAGACAAGGCTACGAAAGAGCCTGCGACTCAGAAACCAGGCAAGATTCAAGAGGAATCCACAACGAAGCAGCTCAACCCCACGGCGCTTCTGATCTTCGACAACGGCGTCATTGGGCTTCTGGTGGGCTGCGGATTCTGGCTTCAGCATCACTGGGAAGAGGTAAAGATCGAAGTTACCAACAGTCTGCTTGCCAAAATAGCGATTCAGTTGGAGAACGGCATAGAAGACCCCGAAACGCAGAATCCCGTCGCACGTCCCCTCGTTGAACGCGACGCGTGGCAGCGCACTCTCGACTGATTTGTTGATGAAACCCTAATCGGCAATCTCTTAGTAATTAGTGCAAATGGGCCTGGGATGCAGCCCGGGAGAAAATGAAAAGATTCTCCACGGTGATGCCGAGAAGCTTCTGTATTGAGTTAGTCAGTCATGCCACTGGAACTCTGATGCTTTGGGCCACCACATTTCCCAGAAGTAGCGTAACGTCGTCCTCGGCCAGAGTGTGTAGTTGTGGTTGTTCTTGTCGGTATACCAAGAGTTGCAGCCCTCGGAGAATACGGATTGACGCATCGCTCGATCAAGCTCTTGCTGGTACTTCGATACAGCCTGTGGCAATGGTTCAAGGCTGCTTTTCTTAAGACGCTTGAGCATTCTCAGACACTTCAGGATGTACTGCACTTGAGACTCAATCATGAGGATCACTGAATTGTGAGCCAACCCACTATTGGGGCCAAGAAGCAGGAACATATTGGGAAAGCCTGGGACCATTACGGTTCGATGTGCTAATACCTTATCTTCCCAGGCTGCTGCCAGTGTCCTGCCATCACGCCCTTGCATCTGAACATATTGTTCAATGGAAAAGGGACGAAAGCCGGTTGCAGCCACGATAACATCGAGTGGGTACTGCTTGCCGTCTGCCAACTGAATGCCCGACGGCGTAAAACGCTCAATTGGCTGAGAAACTAACTTTACGTCTGGGCGAGCGAGTGTCGCGTAGTAGTCATCGCTAAGCAAAATCCGTTTGCAGCCGATGGTGTAATCAGGCGTTAAGGCCTGCCGCAGATCAGGGTCCTGAATATGCCATCGTAGATGCTTTAACGCCCGCTCCTCCAATGACTTGGCCATGGAACTTCCCGGCCGTGCGAATCGACCTCGCGCCTCGAGGTACCAGTAGTAAAACCAACGAGGCAAATTCGCTGCACCCGGGATTCGAAGCAGCCACTGGGCCCACGATGGGTATGCCCGATCGCGTCTAGGGACGATCCAGGCTGGCGAACGCTGGAAGACCGACAGGTGCTTCGCCTTATCGGCAATGGCTGGCACAATTTGAATCGCGCTTGCACCGCTTCCGATGACTCCAACACGCTTTCCCTCCCACTGGTGATCATGCGGCCATCGCGCCGAGTGAAAGAACTCGCCTTGGAACGATTCCAAGCCCTCGAAGACTGGAATATTCGGCAGGTGTAGAGCCCCTAAGGCACAGACTAACACATCTGATTGCACCCTACGACCGTCCACCAAATCGATGTTCCACCGACCGTCTCGAAAACTAGCCTGATGCACCTCAGCCCCAAACTCCAGATATGGTTCGATAGCAGGGGTCTTCGCAACCGACTCACAGTACTCTTGAATCTCTTCACCCGGTGCAAAGATCCGGCTCCAATTCGGCTTAGGGGCGAAAGAGTAGGAGTAGAGGTGTGAGGGCACATCACAGGCAACTCCTGGGTAAATATTATCACGCCAGGTTCCACCTACGCGATCCGCTTTCTCCAGGACGATAAACGACTTCACGCCAGCTTGCCGCAGTCGCCAGGCCATGCACAGACCTGAAAGCCCTGCGCCAACCACAGCGACTTGAACCCTCTGGATCCCCTGCGCCTTCGCTACTCGCTCCGACGAGCTCACGGTGAAACCTCGCGCCGTTGTTTTAGAGCTGCAATCATTCTCTTTTCCGTCTGTAACCCCCGACACAGCCGTCCATACGAACGCACGTTCTGATCTGGTCGCATTCCTGCCAGAAGGCGTAACCCGAGGTTGGCGGGCGATAGTGTACTTTTCCTTCGGGTGAGCGTCGAGAAGTCGTAACGAGAAGCCTCGTAGGGGCGCAACTAACGGTAAAGCATCAGGCGGTGCTTCACGGGGGTGATTCTTCGGCTTCTGAGCTTCTACCCTCTGGGACGGGCGGTGTAGCTAGTAGCATGAGTGGGCCGAGGGGAATAAGAAGAGCCGCGAAGAGCCAGAGGCCTGGCAGAAAGCTAGCGTAGCTGTCCTTTAGGACACCGAGCAAAGCCGGGCCACACCCACTACCAGCAACCGTGGTGCACCAAATCGTTCCCCGAATCTTACCGAGATGTTTGGTGCCATAGTAACGAACCCAGACTGTAGCGCTCGTGACGATGAGAAGGCCTTGGCCAGCACCGAAGGAAAGAGCAAACAGATGCATTTGACTGGGGCCGCTCGTCAGAGGTACGATACAGGCACCAGCCGCCAGGAGGCAAAAACCGAAGCTCAGCAAGATGTTGGCGGGATATCGATCCGCCAAAATGCCGCCGAGCAACTGCGAAGCAAGCATCACAGAGGAAAAAGTGGTAAACATCCACCTGACCTCCTCCTTGGGAATTCCAAAGCTACCGAAGACATCGATCGCAAAAAAGATGACTCCTGTGCCCGAGAGCGCCCACAGCAACATGCCGGCACCTAGAATCCATAGAGCTGGCCCACTCGCTGCCTCGCGCAAGGTGAGGCTGATTTCGTGATCTTCTTCTGGCGGGGCGTCGCTTTCTAGCTCCAGCTTCCCGTTGGACTCATCCGCTTCATCTTCTTTGCCGTCTGGAAGCAATCTCAGATCTTTGGGGTGATTGCGTAGGAGCAAAACCAACAACGGAATCAAAGTCAATGCGACGAACATGCCCATGAATAGATAGGTATTTCGCCAACCGAACGCATCGTTGGAACGCATTAGCAGGCCGGGCAACAGCCCGAAAGCAGCGGCGATGCCTAGCGCCATGGCACCGTTGATGCGGCCTAATTTATCGCGAAACCACATCGAGATAATGTTGCCAGGCAGAAGGCTCATGGCGCCTTGGCCGAGCCAACGCAGCAGCATGAAACCTGCCAGCAGAGTGAAGAAGCCTTGGGCGAAGCTCATGAAAACGCAGGCAAGGCTCAGGCCGAACGCTACGAATATGGCGGTCTTTCGCAGTCCAATTCGGTCAGATAGTGGCCCGACGAATGACAGTGGGATTGCGGCCAAAGCGGTTCCGAGCATGTATGCGAGGGAAAGCTGCGTGTCAGAGATCCCTAGCTCTTGTTTCAGTAGCGGGGCGAATGCCATGATCGCGAAAGTCTGCCCGGGCGAGGAACAGATGAGGGCCCACACTGCCAGAAAAGCAACAACATAACCGTAGAAGAAAGGCAGCCGGTTGGCGAGATACTCGGGCAAACGCAGCATTCAGTTGGCTTTGAGCAGTGGAGTGGCTAATTGCGAAATTCTAAGGCAGCGACCGAACTATTCCGACCCGCGGGAAGTCTTGGCTCAGCAGTCGAGTAGCTGGAGCAACAGTAGAAACGATAGGTTCACCATTGCCTTCACGATTGCCTAGGGGCCTGACTTTTAAATCACTTCAAGTGTGACTCTGGCGGAGCCGACAAGAATGATTCAAGGAGGTTGTTTCAGGGAAGAAGCAGACCATCAAGCATCAATGCTCGGGACGCCGAAAACTTGAAGGCGGATTTCCTTCGAAAGCCCTGCTTTCCCAAAATTTGCCGCCGAAATTAACCTTGTGCTGGTTGATGCCGCCGATACACTATGCCCTTCCTGAATCAAACCTAGAACGAGTCTGGGCAAATTGATAGGTCTATCCTGACCACATCAGATTGCCTATTTTCACGCCAACATAGCTCAGTTGGTAGAGCTGCTGATTTGTAATCAGCCGGTCGGGGGTTCGAGTCCCTCTGTTGGCTCTTGTTCGTTCCTGTGCTTTCAGGAATGAATCGGGAGGTTGCCCGAGTGGTTAAAGGGGACGGACTGTAAATCCGTTACTTCGGTTTCGCAGGTTCGAATCCTGCACCTCCCATTGGCGAACCAAAACCAGATTGGCAAACTGTAGGAACAATTTGTCAAGCTATACGTTGCCTGGACATCATAGGATGATCAGCAGCGGGCTCCAACCTGAGGTCGCTTTTCGAGCGTTTTCGGGGTCGGTCAAAATCGAGAAGCGGGTGTAGCTCAATGGTAGAGCAGCAGCCTTCCAAGCTGAATACGAGGGTTCGATTCCCTTCACCCGCTCTCCCCCAAGCTGCTGTAGCTCAGTGGTAGAGCACTTCCTTGGTAAGGAAGAGGTCACCGGTTCA
>PKCQ01000569.1 GCA_002862265.1 Planctomycetaceae bacterium
GGCGCCGGGCATGAGCCCTGATTGCGGAATGGGACCGATGGTTTCCCAGATCCAACAAGATCGCGTCTGTGGTTTCCTGGAAGCTGGCTTGAAAGCGGGTGCCAAGGCTGTTTGTGGTGGACAGAAAGCCGATCGCGCTGGCTACTTCGTTGAACCAACAGTACTCGTCAACACGACCTCCGATATGAAAGTGATCCAAGAGGAAATATTCGGACCTGTTGTCGCCGCTGTTCCTTACGACGATGAAGAACAACTTGTTGCCACCGCCAACGACAGCATCTACGGCTTGGCGGCCGCCGTTTGGTCACGCGACATCAGCCGCGCTCACAGAATGGCAAAACGCATACGAGCAGGGAATGTATGGGTCAATTGCTACAACATCTTTGACGCTGCCTTGCCGTTCGGCGGCTACAAGCAATCGGGCTGGGGCCGCGAGATGGGGCATGAAGCGATCGACCTCTACACCGAAACCAAAGCAGTCACGATTCAGCTTTAACAGGCCAAGTCTCTTCAGTACTGTTATCCGGCAGAACCCGTCCCTGAATTCGACATCGGCTGGCGGTCGAACTCGAAAGAGTCGGCCGCCTCTTCTAGAAACTGATATCGACAAGCGTGGATTGCCTAGGCTATCGCAAGCTTCTCTTCCGTTTGGCTACCGGTAAATCCAGTGCCTTGCCGATTCGCCATCTCGATGACTTCTGATACATCCAGAATCAGTGACACACGGCCATCACCCAAGATGCTCGCCCCCGCAAAACCTTTTACGTTCTCCTAGTTTTCAGCAAGCGACTTGATCACGATATCTTCTTCTCCAAGAAGGTCATCCACGATGAGCCCAAGTTCGCTACCCTTATCGCCAACGATCACCAGCGTCTTCTTGGACTTTTCTGACGCGTCCTCACGTTTCAAGGAATTGCACTTCAATACATTATGCAGTTCAATAACAGAGACAACGCGTCCGCGGATAACTGCAGTTTGCGCTCTATGCACGCTTGAAAACTGCTCTTCCTCTACTTGAACAATTTCCAGTACGGATTCGACGGGAATGGCGAAAACGGACTTGCTGATTACGGTAAGCAGACTCGGCAAAATCGCGATCGTGAGTGGTAATTTAACCGTGATTTTCGTCCCCTGATGCAGTTCACTGTCGATTTCGACAGTCCCATTTAGCTTCTCGAGCTTGGACAGGATGATGTCCATTCCTATGCCTCGGCCTGAGATCTCAGTAACCTGCTCGGCGGTGCTAAACCCGGGCTGCCAAATCAGCGTGAAGGCTTGGCGATCCGAAATGCGATCTGCTTCATCAGAGGTGATGATGCCTTTTCTCATAGCTTTCTGCTTGACTTTCTCGGCATCGATTCCGCCCCCATCATCCCAAACCTCCACACACACCTGGTTGCCTCGGTGGAATGCATCTAGGGTAATCGTAGCCTGCTTGGGTTTCCCATATCTCTCACGTTCGGTCGGTGACTCAATACCGTGATCCGCCGAGTTACGAATCATATGAATCAGCGGATCGCCAAGCTCATCAATCATCCGCTTGTCCAATTCGGTTTTATCACCGCGAATGACGAGTTTAATGTCTTTGTCAGACTCTTTAACATAGTCCCTTACGACTCGCTTGAACCTCGAGAAAAGGGGGCCAATCGGTACTATTCGCGTTTCCATCACACTTTTCTGGATACTCTCTGCTACCCGATCGAGTTGGTGCACCGATTCGCCAAGATCATTGACGAGAGCACGCATGCTAGAAAGCTGCAACATGTCCGTTTGAATAGACTCGATTTCCGTGCGAAGTCGCTGCAGATCGGATTGCAGGGCATCGGAGTCGAACTGACTCTTTCGCGACTTTCGACCTCCATCTCCTACTGTTCGCTCCATTTTCTTCAGCAGACTGGCTGCGCTTTCGAAACGATGCGATGTCTGTTTCTGAACACTTAACTCCTTGAATTGATCACCTATCCGAGCGAATCGAGCTTTATTGATCGCTAATTGCCCCGCTTGATTCATCAAATTATCGAGTCGTTCAATATCCACTCGGATCGTCTCGAAAGAACGATCTTTCTTCGTCGCCTCGTCTGACTCCTCCCCTTGTTGGTTATCCTGCGCCTTCGGCAGGGCTTTTCCCGAAGATTTGGGGGAAGTTGTCTTTACACTTACTGATGCCGCAGGAACGGATTCAAAAGCGGCTTCACCGCCAGCTTTCGGTGCAACATTAGGTTCTACCGCACTTAAAGAGTCGGACTCCGCCGAAGAACCAGCTTGGCAGGGTGCAAGCAAAAAATTGTTAAAACCTTCCTCATTCAGTACCTCCGCAATGTCCTTAATCATCTTGTCCATCCGAACAGCAAAACCGTAGCAGGCAGGCCCTGACTCGACGTCATCAGCCTCTGGACGCGTCAAGAGAAGTTCACCTGTATCGGCTATTCGTTGCTGGATGAGCCGGATTTTGAGTGGAGCGGGACTTTCGTCAGGCACAACTTCAACGACCCCCAGGACGGCCTCGGAGCCATGCCCCCACTTCAAGAACTCAGCTTGCAAAGCCTCCAGTTCATTTTTTAAAGCCCCCGGCATTTTAGAACGCTCGGGTTGTACTTGCTGGCCAAGGGCTGGCCTAAGTTGCACCAGCGAGTGTGTCAGAGCAAGATGCTCCGGCCCTACGTGGCATACTTCGACGGCCGAAGAGTCTTGACGCGGCGCAACAGGTGGATTGCGGCGTCCTGCATGTGGACCAGTATTAGCGTCAGCTGCTGGCTCTTTAGCCTTCAACCCAACTACCAGTAGCAGGCTATCACAGCTTGCCTTGTCGGAGGCGGCCTTGGGACACTTGCCATTGCTTTCTTCAATCCCAAGCCTGGGCAGGTTGTTTCTAAAGATCTTGCTATGATCGATAGCTCAGGTACACCAGTTGACTCATAGTGGTCGAATTTCTAGTGCAGCCGCATCGGAAATAGCCAAGTGTTAGCTACGATCTAAACTCGGCTGATTGAGATCTGGAAATCCTGGGTTTGCGTCCGCGTGCCTGCAGGTGGGCTTACGCCTTCGAATTGCGGCTTTCGCTATTGGGCTTTGGCTCTAGCATAGCGACCCAATTTCATTAGGGCGGACCCATCTGACGGACTCAATTGCCGGTGGCGAATGAAGAAACGCGATCAAATGAGCACCGGTGCCCTTGTTTAAAACAACACTCATGCCTCAACGGTGCGGATTGGAAAGCACCTTCTGAACCGCTTTGAGAACCTCGGTCTAAGCCCCCAATCGAATCTCTTAAGGATCGCGTTGAAGAGAGTCTCCGCATAGGAGTTGTTGAGCGGGTCACAAACATACATGATTGGTAGTTTGTTCAGCGCGATGTCAGCTACGTCTTGCACGCTAATGCGGCTGGCCGATATCTCCGATGTAATTTCCGCCTCCAGCTCGAGAATCTCATCAAAGACTATTGGCTCTGTCAGATCCGTCAGATCCGTCAGTTCGTCAAATACGCCAAATTCGGCAGCCGTTATCTTTACCATTCTAAAGATGCCACTGTGCACTGCGTAATCACAGGTCACCAGCGGGCATGCCGTGCCGAATATTAGCTATCTGCGTCAAAAGCTCGGTTGAAGATTACAGTCGCAGCGAACTAGCTACTTATTCTCTCGTCATCATCTGCTGACAAGAATCTTCCCAATCGGCTGCATTCCGGGCCAATACGAGAGCACGTAAGAATTGAGTCCGTCACGAATAGTAACTTGGCACTGAGTCGTCGGCGCGATGGGTATACCAGCCGTGATGGGTTCTAAACCCAAAGTGTGGGTACCGCTTGGGAGTTCCAGCCTGAGGATCTGGAACTCGCGTGGCAACAAGCCCCAGCATCGAGTATCGGCCGCCTCAGTAGCTTCCCAGAGAACTCCGGCTGCGTCCAAGGCGAAAGAAGCAATATCCGAGTTTAAGTCTAGTTGATCCTTCGCCGCGTAGACCGCACCCTTCTTCAGGACGCGACGCACGACAGCTCTCGTTATCACCGAAGGTAGTTTGGCTTCATAGGAGTCGACTGCAAGTTCATGCAAGTCGCTGATAGGCAGTGTGGTTGAAACCGGCACATCGCCAACTTTTACGCCGAGCAAGTCAAAAGGCTTAGGCGGACTAATGATGGTTGGAATTTTAACAGGTGCGATAGTCGGAGGGACCGAGTACTCGCCGAGGTTGGAAACGATCAAGTCTGCGGCTTGCAGCGCGGCTTGAGTGGCGGGTTGAATCGTTTCTTCCTTGAATGGGCCACGCCCGACCATAGCGATCACATAAACAATCCCATGCCCTGGCGCACAGTGCACTCCATGCCGCGCTCGCTCAAGATCCTGCTGTAGAAGCGGCGAGTCAGGAAGCAGAGCAAGGCTCTCTTCGTAGTAGCGAGCCGCCTCATGGTAGTCGGTGTGCGTGCTTTCCAGCAACATACCGCGAAGATACGGAGCTATGGTGGGTACGCAGTAGTCTTCAGGCAGTTCCTCGTCCCAGCGCTCCTTGGCTCGGCCGAAGAGTTCGCGCTGCTTGTCTAAGGTCTGCAGGGAGTATGCTTCCGCATCAACGCCGTCTTGCATGAGACTACAGAGGCTAAGCATCACACGGACCAGCAGCTTTTCGTAGTCTTCGCCCGCGTAAGCCCTTATCTGGTCATCAGTCAAATAAGAGCTCGTGTCTTCAGCTAAGCTTTTTTGTTGAAGGCGATCCCACTCATCGCGAACACTCTGCAATCGCCGCTCCGCGGCGGCCACGTCTCCCTGAAACAGCTCGACCATGGCTAAGTCGAGTGCGAGGACCGAAGAATCGTGTTCTCCCTTCTCCGCCAGCTTGTCGAACTCAGCCCGAGATCGATGCAAATCATTGCTATAAAAGTCGCTTCGCGGGCTCATCAATCGGCTGGCGTGAGTACTGCAGCCGCCAAACAGCAACACAGCGACGATGACGGGCAGCCCTTTGAGGCTACTTAAGATCGTTACTTTGGATGAGTTGCTTGACATGGGAGACAGCGAACTTCTGCCTAGTGATTCCCGGGGAACCAGTTGTAGCTGCCAAGTCGATGGAAGGCAGACTTGTGGTAGCCCTTGCGAATCTCAGCTTGTTCCTTGAGGCTCGTATTGTTTCGGGTATCAATCATCTCGAGAGTCAGCAAATAGTCTCGCTGCGACGAGGAATTGCGATCGGTGGTTCCGCTCGTCAACTTGGCAAACAGCAAATACTCAACAGGCTGGCCGTTCGCATGCAACATGCTGGTAAAGCGTTGCATGTTCACCGGCACAAACAACGCGTCTGGCCGGAGCTCGGTCTCGTAGAGCGCCGCTTCGACTACACGTCGACTTAGTGAGGCGAACTGTGCGGACTGGCTCACTCGAGCGTCAATGAGCTCGTAAAGATGTTCCTTGAAGTCACCAAGTTCCTCAGAGCTGTGGTTCTCGATGCCCAGGAAACATACCGTACTTGGAACCGGAAGGCCGTTTGCATCGATCGATGGAGAATCGGTGCAACGGCCTAGCAGCTTGGCGACCGACTCTTCGACCAAGGGCTTGTAGACGGCCGAGCCGGCATCGTGACTACCGACCATATCTGTTTTCTCGGGACTAACAATATGCCCGTATCGAAAACCTCGACAACCACTTAGTCCGAAAGCGGCGCAGAGCATAGCTGCAGCAACAATTTGCTTAGACGATTGATGCATCCCTTCATCCCTCGTTTGGAATCGATAGCTTAAGTAATTCGCCGAAAACTCCGCACCAACGGTACGCAAAGCACAGCTGTAGCGAATCTAGAAATGCGGCGACAAGTTCGGTCCTGCAAAGCTAGCAAAGCAGGTGCCGAGCAACGCAGCAGAACTGTTATCTGAAATGAGACAAAAGGCAGCTGCTTAGGGAAAACCTCCCAAGGCCAATCGTGCTCAGCAAAGATCATCGGGCGTGGCTCCATCCACAATTGATGTCTAGTCGATTTTTTGAAGCTTGGAATGCCGCGTTGCTAGCGATCGGCCCCAAAAACAACGCAAATCGGCGACGGAGAATTGATGACATTTTGGTTGTAAGTCATCCTACCGGACTCGGGATTGACCTCAAAACAGGCGAGAGTATTCGATGCCTGCCCGCCAACTAGCAGCCAGCGTGCTGATGGATCGAGACTGAAGTTACGCGGGATCGAGCCTCTGACATGCTCGTTCTGAATCATTTCTAAAGCTCCATCCTCCCCAACGGAGAACGCCGTGATCGTATCGTGCCCTCGATTGGCCGCGTAAACGAACTGGCCATTGGGATGCACGCGAATCTCCGAGCAACTCTTAAACTTCTCAAGCTTCAGTTCTTCTGGATCCACAGTCGGAATCGTCTGCTTGATCTTCATGCTCCCCGTTTTTGCGTCGTAATCGAAAACGGAGACGGCCAGGGAGAGTTCGTTCAAGACATAGATCCATTTGCCGTTCGGATGAAACTTCATGTGCCTTGGACCAGAACCTGGCGGGACGTCGGCGTGTCCATGGGGATGAATCGTTGCGTTGTCCAGGTCCACTTTGTAGATGACGACTTGGTCGAGCCCCAAGTCGGGAACGAAAGCGAACCGATTATCCGGAGAGAAGCCAGTCCAGTGAGCGTGTGACGCATCCTGGCGATTACCGAAGACTCCTGACCCACCTTCATGTTCAATCAAAGTTGTTTGCCGAAGGATCCTTCCTGACTCGGCTAACTCATAAGCTGCAACCGAGCCGCCTCCATACTGGGCCGACAGCAACATATTGCCAGTCGGGTCGACGGAGACATGTGCTGAGCCACCGTCACCGACTGGAACCGAGTTTACGAGCTCAAGCTTTGCTTTGTTGCCAGTGGCAACAATCTTGAAACATGCGATCGACGGCACATCCGCAACCGTCCCGACGGAGTAAATGTGCGTACCCTTCGGGTGCATGGCGACGAACCCAGGACGCTGGATCTCGCCGACACGCTTGGAGGGCCCAAGCTTCCCGGTCTCAGTGTTGAGCATACAGTGGTAAATGCCAGTCTCCGGTCCTCGACTGCCAGTTCCGAGCCAAACATCAATTTCTTGAGCGACTGAACTTACTGAACCAGCCATGAACACAACTGCTAAGGTGAGAAGGATGCGATAAAAGATCATTGGATTCGTCCAACGTGAAGCGAGAGGTGAGAAGACCGAGCTGAAACAGCTTATCCGAGGGGGAGAGGAGCTGCTAATCAGAGGCCGATTATAGGCAAGCCGGTCATGCGTATCGTAGCGATTGAACAGAAAATATTGGGGAATTTGCGATACACGCACTCGAACACGGCCTATGGCTTTGGATCCGAAATGTTTCAGTCACTCAGGATAAGCGATTGGGATTTTGCGAATTGCACGCCTTCAAACGCTCGTTTCAGGCCGAACTCGCCTTCCGTAAGCAAAAGCCTTCTGCCAACTCGCATTCGCAATCGTTGCTGCCATTCTGCATCTAAGTCTTCTTAAAAGCCGAATCTCGCGTCAACAACAGCGACGCTTACGACGTCTCAATGACTTCGTGCGAAACGTGCGGCTTGTTGCAGACGAATTACTGCCAGTGCGTTCGTCTTGAACTGCACAAATGCTTTCAGCGCTTGAGGCAACGCGCGCAGCAAGACAAAACTGCAGGATCGCACAGTCAGAGTTTTCTCGAAGAGACCTCGCTTGCGGTCACTGCGGCCGAAAGCGTTTTCGAATTCAAACCGCACAATGTTCAGATCGCAGGTACCGCGGCAACAGCCAGTTCCGCCATTGTCGAGATGCGGACGGGTGAGGGAAAAACCAATGCCCACGCTTTGGCTGCACTTATTCGAAGCATTTTCGATTCGTCTGTGCATGTTGCGACAACGACAGAGTATCTGGCACAACGCGACTTTGCATCCAACTTACCTCTGTTTCAAACGCTTGGAGGTGACGCGGAATTGTCGTCAAGCGAGGCCAGCCCAGCTGCCAACCGAAACGCTTAGCGATGCCTCATTACCTACGGTGCCGGCTACCTCTTTGGATTTGACTACTTGCGCGATCAAGTCACCTTGCGAGGCACGTTTGTTCGAGAAGGAGAGCCTGAGTATGCCCTACTACCTCAGTTTGCTGGCCACCCGACTTTAGCTACTGCGATGGCGTGTTGCAGCTCGAGCACACCAGAATCGACACTTAGCGAGCAAGAAACAATACGGCTCACAAGAACAACAGATCGTTAGCCGCCGGAGTCGTGAGCGATCTGCAGACTCACTCAGCTGGGCTGCTCTAGGACTTAACTCGCTGGCGCGATGTACTCATACTGCTTGGAAGGTATCGCCAACTCGCATTTACAGAACGATGGATTCGCGTAGTATGTTCAAGGTCCGGTCGCTGGATTGGACGAACGAGCGTCGAGCTTTACAACCACACGCCAAAAGGGCGAGTCCTTGAAGATCTTGTTGACGAATGATGATGGTATCTACGCTCCGGGAATCGCAGCACTGCGCGGTGGCCTGGAACAACTTGGTGACATTCGTTTGATTTCTCCCGCTACTGAGCAGAGTGGCGTGAGCCATACCATTACGTTCTTGGAGCCGTTAATCTGCAAGGAGATCTATCAAGCTGGCGAGCTGTACGGCATCGCCGTGGAGGGCAGCCCAGCTGATTGCGTCAAGCTTGGGGTCTCTGAACTCATCGATGGCCCCGTTGACGCCGTCGTGAGCGGTATCAACGGTGGTTTGAACGCTGGCATTAACGTTCTCTACTCTGGCACGGTGGCTGCGGCTATCGAAGGCGCATTCTTTGGCTTGAACAGCTTTGCTATTTCCTTAGAGTATGATCCAGCAGCGGATTTTGATAGCGCTGCCAAGATTGCGGTACCACTGGTCCAACAGATCCTGGAACAAAAAGACGCGCCGCCACAGCTCTACAGCATCAACATCCCGACTGCGGCCACGAAAGCCTTTCTTGCAGGGCGGATGCCTGAAGTGAAAGCCGTTCCGATGGGCACAGAACGCTATGGCGAACACTACTGGAAACGGCAGGATCCCAAAGGCCGAGACTATTATTGGGCCACCAATGATCCTCCGCCCAAGGCAACCGAGCATGAGACCGACTTGACGATGCTGCACGCTGGTTACGTCACGGTAACGCCACTCAACTTCGATATGACCGCCACCAGTGAACTTGAGAAGATGCAGCAGTGGACATTGAGGGTAGCGAAGGGAAGTTAGGCCGAAGCTCTTGACAAGCTCCGCTACCAATCGAAATGCTTCGTGCTTGTATCGACCGTTCGCTACTACGTTCCCGCAGATTGCCCGGAATTTGGCTTTCTGGCACAAACCACCCAGTACTTGCCAGCCTCAAACGTCACCACATCTTCGAGTGCGCCATGAAAACTGGCTTCATACCAGTTCGGTTTCTTGGTGACGACAAGCAGTGCCCCACCAACGCGCAGAACAGACAGGCAAGTCTCCACGAAGTGCTGGGCAATCGCATCTGCGCCGTAGTAAGGCGGATTGGCCAGTGCAATGTCGATGGCAACCGGCAACTCCAGGTTGCCGTCAGCGTTCCAAATGGCCCGTACGTTTTCGAGTCCGTTTAGCTTTGCCCCTTCTTCCAAACATGCGACCGCTCGCGAGTTAGAGTCGACGCCAAACACCATGCCCGAAGTCTGAGAAGCGGCAGCCAGAGCGACCGATCCGCAACCACACCCCATATCGAGCACGTTGTCGCCATCGGCGATTTCCGCCGATAGCATCAGCTGCCTCGCGCCGGGATCAAGCCTGCGGTGGGAGAAAACACCTGGACGCGTCAGAGCTTGAATCCGCTGGTCGCCTTCGCGAAAAGAGATCTCGCAATGAAAACTCTTTTCCTTCTTCAGCTCGGCCTTCTTACGAGCCCAATAGACGCTGCCGTGATCCGTGCGATGGCAAGTCACCTTGTCAAACAGGGTTTGCAACTGGTCGTGCAGCCAAGAATCCTTGCCGTTGTCCACACTAGCAACTAGCCAACCGGCGACTGTCAATCGTTTATGAGCCTGCTGCAACAGATCTCGAGTCAGCTCAGCTTCGCCTCGCTTGAGCACGGGCATAGCGATCAATCCAAACTCATGTTCCGGTAGATCGGCACCACTCAGCACACCCACGTTTTCGCTGAGAGATCCGGCGGCTACGGTGGCATCATGAAGATCGAGGTACCAAGCCTGGACGGACTGAAAATGAGAATGTTCCAGCAACTTTTCTGCAACTTGAGCTCGCCCTGGAGAAATCACCAAAGCCGCGGAAACCGCTTCGGGCATCCGCTGCAACCAGAGCTCACTGGCCTCGATCATCAAGCGTTCGGTTGGCAATGGAGGCAAAGATGCGTCGCTTGCGCTCAAATCGGTATTCACTCCAGGTGTCCTTAGGCAGCTTGGCCCTGCATTTTCTAGTTCGAGTATGGAGGCGTCTCTCTCCTAGACGGTCCAAGAGCCTGCTCATACCATACAGTCTTCATAGGGGGCGGCATTGAGCCGTGTTGACAACAACAGGGCCATGACCGGTAAGTTCCGCGAGCCCCGCAATGCTTCCCCACTTGATTCTGCGACAATCGTAGCAGAGTATCCCAAATCCGGTGAGTACGTGTGGACGAACGTAGTAGCGAAGATAAAGCCTCCCCGGCAAGCGACCTGGTCCAGGTTTTGGGATATCTAAACTTTTCCTCGGGCAAGGCCGAGTTGAAGACGCTGGCAGCGCTCAACCGTATCTATGCCCGAGCCCTCCCTGGCGGTCCCTTTGAAGGTATGCCGGCTTGGCTGCAGATCCAACAATGGCTCCAGGACGAGCTCGCGAAACTACATGAAGGCAAACCAGCCTTCAAGGATTGCGCCCAGGCCGAGGCACTGTTGGAATTGCTCTGGCTAAACTTCCTGCCAGCCTATCTCGACTTCCACCGCGACTTGCTCTTTCACCAAGAGCCGGAAGGCATTTTCAATGGCTACTTTTTAGGACGCGCCATGGAGGCCGTTCTGCAGCAGGGCGGACCTTGGGATGAAACCGATCGGATCGTAGAAGGAGCAATTCGGCAGATCAACGACTATGTGGGCTACCGACCTGTCGCGGTACTTGAGGGACGGAGGCTAGAGCCCTACGCGAACGAATGGGTGCGCCCGACTCCAATCTATATAGCCGGCATCGGCGCAACGGCAGGCCCTTATCAAGCTGTCGTCGAAAAATGCATGGATATCCTGCGCGAGACCGACGAGCAAATTTTGCAGCAAGCCGGTTTTGACTTGGAGCGACTCGATGAACTAGCCGTCGATCCGCGAGCCTACGATTTTGATCACCCGGTAAACCAACGGCCGAACTATCACTTTGGTCAGTGGGATCCGCACCAAATCGACAACTCGGGATACTACCGGCGGTTCGTAGTGCAGCAGGTCACCTTGGACGCCCTGCTTGCCCGAGTCCACGAGTATTCCGAAATTCCGCGTGATCAGCTCCTGTCTGAGGGCGCAGCGGTCTTGGCAGGTACGATTCTGATGGCATCAGGGATCACCGGTCCAGGGCCAGGTGCGTACACTTCGACAGTAACTCTCGCGAGCCTACTTGGTCCTATTGCAGCCTACCGCGACGAATTCTACGAGCAGCTCTTAGTACAGCTCGAAGGCGCACACCTAGATCGTTTGATCGAAGAACAAAAGATCCGTCGACAGCCCTTTGGTGGCGCACGTCAGCATTTGAACACACATCTGGCGAAACACCGAGCGAGTCAACTCGAGCATGTACAACTCGCACGTTTGTTTGCCCGGATGGGTCACGAGTCAGCTGCGAAGGAGCAGTCTGACTTCGTGCCGGTTCCTGCTGCACGGATCATGTCACGACTCGAATGTTTGATGACTGCGGCGGACCATTGCTTGCAGCTCGGAGAACTAAACAAGGCAGCTGAAATCTCGCCGCAAGTGATCGATCTGGTGCACCGCGGAATTGAATGCGGCGGTATTGTTGATCCTTGGAACATTCTTGGCTTCACCGGAAACTTTGCTAGATTTGACGGCCCAGATTCCGCCGTCCACGATCACCGTGTCGAAGATCTCGTGCAGCTGATGGAATACGTTTTTGCGCTGCAGTCTCGAATTTGGCGCGAGGCAGCTGCAGCTGGCCGAGATGATTTATGCAATGATCTCGAATCACAGCTACGCGAGTCGGCTAATTGGTGGCGACAGTTTGCGGCACACGAAGTCTCGGATGTGCGAGCCACCGATCCGTTAGAGACGCTCGAATCGGCCGTGCTTGTCGCCAAAGCGCTGAGCCTGTGGCATGCGGACGAATCCACGAGCGGTGATATCAAGTTCTGGGCACAGCACGCCGAACTGTTCGATTCACCGAAAGCATACACGCTGGTCGTGGAAGCGCTCTTAGAGCGTAGCGATTTTGTTGCCTCTATGGGCCTACTCGTTCACTGGCTCAGCCAAGCAGATCGCGTGGGCTTACAAAAGGGCGATGATTCTTTCTCGGATCTCGCCCGACGCTGGCTCCAGCAGTTAGAGCATCATCTGCAGCGATGCGAGGGGAAAACGGGAGAAGAGAAGAACGAGGAAGAACTCCCTCCTGCTTCCTCTAAGCCATCGCATAGCTTCCAAGTTAACTGGGATTTGGCTCAAAAGTTCTTCGATTACCTGGAAGCAAACGCGGAAGAGTATTGGCAACCGCCTGAGTTCCGCTTGGGTAAGGACTACGCCAAGAAAGAGCAGCTGGACACGAGCGGTGATGATTTCGAGTTTCACGCCGACGGGCTGGAAGGCGAAGAAGACGACATCTACGGTGCTGCCTACGAAGGCGTGGTTTACAACGACACCACTGATGATGGCGTGGAAAGTGAAGTCCCGGAAGAGCAGTCCTCTGAAACCGAGACATCCACTGAGCTCGTCGATGAATCAAACCGACTCAGCCAACACCTGACTTTCCTAACAGCCCTCGCACAAATGTGGAAGGAAGCCGCACTGAGTCCTCATGTGCGGGAGGAGGTTCGCAGCGAAAACGACAAGGCCGATTCACGCCTGTCAGGGATGGAGACCTGGGCGGCTCAGGCGGCTCGCAATCGTCACGGCTTGCTTCAGTTGCTGCAAGAGGTCGCAGCTTTCCGCATCCCTCTTTCCAGCTCCGACCAAGATGCAATGTCGCGCTATGATCGACAGCGTCTGGTGAAAGAATCACTACTAGAACGGATTATCGCCTGTGCAGTCGAG
>PKCQ01000585.1 GCA_002862265.1 Planctomycetaceae bacterium
TGTTTTTCGTCCAATTTGTTTTCCGCTTGTTTTCATCCTCCAGGCCTTTGTTTTCAATTTCCAAGCCTTTGTTTCACCTTCCAGACATTTGTTTTCCTCCCATAGGGAAAACACGTTCGAGGCCAGAGTCATGCGCGCCAGAATCGTTCAATTGAGGCTCAGCCTGCTGGCTAAACCCAGGCGCTAAAGGAGCCGAAAGTCTGGACAGCCATCGCCCCGCGATTTGCTGTTCAATTTCGACTCGCGGCTGGCTGTTCATGCTGGCAAAGTCTTGTACGAGCTCCGTATCGAACTGTGTCCCTGCGTTGCGACACAACTCCTGTAACGCAACCTCATGACTCAGAGCCCTACGAAACACTTGCTCAGTCGTCATTGAGTCAAATGCGTCTGCGATCGCCAGCATGCTTCCCAATGAATCGCTTAGTCCTTTCTGCTCAGCTTCAGCAAAGGACAATCTTGCCGCCTGAACAATCTGAATCATCCCTGATTCCGCTCCAGCACTTGCCAGCAATTGATCCGCCAAAGAACGCTGAGCATCCATGGCTATCTTCTGGTCCTGATTGAGCTCCAGTGGTGTGTGAAGAACATCTTCGGGAACTGCAATTTTTCCAATATCGTGCAGCAGCGCCGCGACTTCGAGCCAGTCCCACTGCTGGTGGTCCAACTTGCGCCAACAAGCCCATTTTGAGCAGACCAGTGCCACTCGCAGACTATGCGACGCCGTCGGTGGATGCTTGGCTTTTAGAGCTTGGAACAGGCTGACGTGGATTCCAAGCCTTGACCTTGCCATGCTTTGATCCATGTCACTTTCTTGCGCCACAGCGAGCCCCGAGGGCGGCTTAACGGTTGGGAAAATAGATTCGGCGTTCGGCATAGACTCGGCGTTCTGCGTAAAACCGTCGTTGGATTCAGAGGAAGAATTCATGGGTTCGGTGTCGATCTCGAGAGTCAGCGCAAGGGCTGTTGCCCTGTAGCAGTTGATGCCAAAAGCTAGAACTGGAATCCTTTGCTGTCAAAAACTGCAGCCTTGACTATCGTTTCCGCAACCCGATCACGCTATTTTTGCCCCTACAATCCGCTTTGTCGGCCCACCTGCTCCCCAGTCCACCTTGCAATCGGCCCACGTATTTGGGAGTCTCGGCGAGAATCCTTAATGGCAAAATGCCTGCCTTCCATGCCTTCATTTTTCCTCCTGTCATCATGCCTATTGCTCGTGATGCTCGAAACAACCGCCGCCGTCGCGTCTTGCGTGATCAAGCCGAGGAGACGTCGACTCAGCGAAAGGGGCGAAAGACCCACGAGAGTGAAGAACCAGCTGGGTCGGCTGAGAAGCTCGCGAGGCGCAGCGCTGGCTACAGTCAAGAAGTCCGCCGTGCCTGCGGTACACGACTTGTTCAAATGATTCCCGTTCGCAAGAGCAGCTACACGGCTTTAGTCTTTGTCAGCTTGCTAATTCCCAGCGTTTTGCTGCTGGCGCATTACATGATCTACGTGAGCGGTTCCCTGGTTTGGTACGGCCATCCACTTGCCACGATGCTCGACGCATCACATCCGCGTAGTGTAGCGGCATGGCTTGGCAGCAATATCTGGCTACTCTGCCTCGGGGTTACCCTGCTAACTTTTCAGCTACGCAAACACAAACTCGATGACTATGACGGCGAATACCGCCTTTGGTTTTGGATGGTGCTAACATGCATACTTGCCAGCATGGATGCAACCACTCGATTTACTGAGCTGCTTGGACTCGCACTCAACAGTTGGAGCCAACAGTCTCTGGGCTGGAGTGGGCCAGCGGTTGTCACCGCTACGCTCGCAACATTAGTTGGTTTGCTTGGCTTGCGGCTGTGTACCGAATTGAAGACCGTGCCAACCAGCCTAGTTTTCTGGCTTGTTGGACTTATTTCATGGGCAGGCAGCGTAGCCTTGGCCCAGGAAGAATTGCGGCTCGAAATCAGCCTACAGCTTCGTATCTGGCTCAAAGTGTTGCTTTGGCTTGCAGGCCTGACAGCGATCTGGCTATCAGCCGTAACATACTTGCGAAGTGTTTACATCGAAGCCCAACATCGTTTCTTGGCTCGCCGCAAGCTTGCCCAAAAATCGAATTTTTCCTTCCGCGAACGAGTCAAAGCTTCCCTGCCTTCCTTCCGGCGTGATGCGGCAGGTTCTGACGACATGGATGACGAAGCGGACGGCAGTAAGCTCCCTCGCTGGCGTCGTCCCAACCTCGCTCATTCAAACAACGAAGATCGCGATGCGGACGAGAACTCTGAGTCATGCTCGCAAGAGACCGCTCGGGAGAAGCGAAAACGCGAGCTTGAGGAACTAGCCGAGCTTCGAAAACTCGAGAAGGAAGAAAAAGCCCTCGAACGACAAGCTGCAATCGAGAAGAAGGCTCGACTTCAGAGGACTGAATCGCACCCCGTCGATTCCGAAAACGCGAAAGAAGGCACAGAACAAGAAGCTGAGTCAGCTCGCAGCGGTTGGCGCAAGTTGATCCCCGGAGCACCCGGGCGAAAACGATCTCTCGAATCCGAGGAAGACGCAAACGCAGAGATAGCTGAGTCGCGTTCGAGCACGGCTGAAGACTCTAGCACCAAAGGCGATGGAGAGAAGAAAAGGAGCAACTGGACGTCCTGGATCAGAGCCCCGAAAGTCGGCGAAGATGCTGAAGAGTATCACAAGGTTCCTCGTGGCCAGGGTCTCAAAGCGAAAAATGCCAAAAGCGATGAATCCACCGAAGAAGCTGAGAAAACGCGGAAAAAGCCAAGAAGTTGGTTCGGTCTGAGAAAGTTTACATCACTGGAAGATGCTCAGGATTCGCCCGAAAGCAATCAAGCAGAAAACGATTCGGGAACCGTAAAACCGCGAAAGAAAGGTTTCTTTTCTCGATTTACGCTGCAGCCACCAGAGGATAGCTCCACCAGTGAGGAAGCGTCCTATGCAGCAGAAAGCACGCCAGACTTCCAGCCCCAAGAAGACACCACGGCGACTCCATCCGTCGTCAATTCAAGTTTCGATGAACCCGAGCGGCCTAATCGCCCTCTTTCTAAGGCAGAACGCAAAAGATTGCGACGCCGGCAAAAGAATCGCGCTGCCTAAGCACAACGCTGGAAATGAAAGCTAGCCATTGCTTCCTTTGCTGTTCAATCTGCCCAAGCTCCCCACGAGCGTCACTAGCTGCGATCCTCGATACGGTCCTATCAGGTTCATCCACAGCGGTTGAAGCTTTTCCCGTTTTCGAAGAACATGTCAGCCTTCGGATACAGCCAATTTTCACACTGAGTAATCATGACCGTTCGCACTCGCTTCGCACCCAGCCCAACTGGATACCTTCACATCGGCGGCGTCCGCACAGCTCTATTTAACTGGCTGCTTGCGAAGCAGGCAGGTGGGCAGTTTATCTTGCGAATCGACGATACAGACTCGGGACGAAACGTCGAGGAAGCCTTGCTGCCAATTCTCAACGGATTCAAATGGCTGGGCCTGGATTGGGATGAAGGTCCAAACGTTGATGGCACGGATTCTGCCGGTCCGCATGGTCCGTACTTTCAGTCACAGCGAGGCGAATTGTACAAGGCCGCTGCAGCGAAATTACTTGAGTCAGGTCACGCCTATCGTGACTACGCCAAACCTGAAGAGCTGCAAGAGCTCCGCACTGCTGCTGAGAAAGCAGGCGAGAAGTTTGTGTATGACCGCCGCTGGATGGCGGAGACGGACGAACAAGCTGCTGCGTTTGAAGCCGAAGGCCGCAGCGCCGTCGTGCGACTCAAGATGCCTCGCAAAGGTAAATGCGAGTTCACTGATGAGATCCGTGGCGACCTAGAATTTGCCTGGGGCGAAGAAGCAGACCACGTCATTCAACGCGCTGACGGTTCCTGTCTCTATCATTTGGCCAACGTCGTTGACGATCATGAGATGCAGATCACCCATGTCGTCCGCGCTATCGAGCATCTACCCAACACTCCACGGCAGATCTTCATCGCACTGTCGTTGGGCTATGACTTGCCTACGTATGCTCACGTTCCATTCGTTGCCGAACCAGGCGGAACAGCGAAACTCAGCAAGCGAAAGCTCGAGAAGTACCTCAAGAACAAAGACTTTGCCTCGCTTTGCAATGCTGGAAACGAAATCGCCGCTAAAGCTGGGCTGCTACCCGACGAGGAAAACAACTCAGCGACTTTCAATCCAGTCATCGTGGACTTTTATCGTGAGATCGGATTCTTACCCGATGCAGTATTAAATTACTTGCTACTGCTGGGCTGGTCCCTAGACGACAGCACGGAAGACTTTGACCGCGAAGCGATGCTAAAGCATTTCAGTCTGGGACGTGTGAACAAAGCTCCAGCCAGTTTTGATCCGCAGAAGCTCGTCGCCTTTCAAGCTCGTTGGATGGCAAAGTTGTCGGACGACGAGAAGTTAGCTTCGTGCTTGCCCTTTATGCAAAAGGCTGGATTTGTGTCAGTGTCCGCTCGCGAAGACGAGATTGCTCACGCTACTCGCGTACTGTCTGCTGCTGATGACCGCATCAAAATGGGCGGCGACGCACTCAACTTTGACGACTTTTTCACCGCAGACTCCGACTTAAAGTTCGACGAAGCTGTGATTCAAAAACGACTTGTCAAGGACGAAGAGGCCATTAGACGCTTGCAGAATTTCCGCGAGCAACTAGCGGCATTGGAGGAGTTTACGGTCGAGTCCACGGAACAGTGTCTCAAGCAATTCGTCGAATCCGAGGGAATCAAGTTCAACGCCATCATTCATGCGTTGCGAGTCTCGACGACGGGCCGCGCCGTAGGCTTTGGTATGTTCGACACGCTTGCTTTGTTGGGGAAGGAACGTTGTCTTGCTCGAATTGATCGTGCGATCGAGTTGGCCAGTTGAATGGCTGAAATCGCTAGAGCTTGAGCAGCTTTGCACGGTGCGTTCGCAGCGCAACTCAGAAGACTGCATGCCTGACGGTCTGGCGAGTTGTTCAGGCTTTCAATGAGCTTCTAACCTGTCAGCTCTGCCGCACTCGACAAACCGGATCTCTCACGCAGTGAGGATAACGAGCAAGATGCTTCTCTCACGCTTAAATCGACAAGCCCTCTGCAGCTTTGGCTAGCGAGGGAAGCGTGTTACCTAAGACTCGATTGTTTGACTTGACGCTTTCAACTGAGGAGCAAGAATTCCTTCGTACGCCGCAAAAAACGCAACTGAAAAGAACAAATTGCCGACTAGGTTATTGGTCGCGAAAGGCAGAGCTAACCAATAACTCTGCAGCAGCCCCAAGAGGCTCATTTCGTAGCCCATCTGCGGATCAAGCCAAGATGCAAAGTTTGTCACCAAGAAAAAGATTACGGTCGCAATGAACGCTCCACCTGGAACTTTGCAAAACAGAGGGATACGTTGCAGGCGTTCTGCTGCTATCACCTTACCAACCAAGGCTGAAAGAGCCATCGCGACGTAGACGGTTAGCATCAATGCAACACTGTAGGCTCCCATGCTTGGAATGCCCAACCATTGCCCGACTAAGTCACTCACACTCATCGCAGCCAAAGAAACCAAAACACCTATCCCGGCAGACCAATAGTATCCCACGAATAAGCCCAAAGCCCCCATAGCAGTGAAGTTGTACTCGTGTGGCACCAATCGCATTGCGACAGCAATCAGAAAAAAGCCAACTACAACTGGCACGATGTCTGCCTTGGAGGATCGATTCTGAGACATAAATCAAGCCTTGATAGAAACTGAGATAGATGGGAGTGCTTCAAAAGCTATCGCACGGTAGGCTTTCGATCAAGGCGTTTCCGCTGGAACTCGGCCCAGCAAAATAGAATCCCGGCGAATTTGTCTCTTGATATCCCAATAAAAAAAGCCCTGACGAATCGTTCATCCTCGGGACATTCGTGACTTGGTGTGCCTTCGTTGCGTTTGCCGCCCTATAGCCTTCGAAAGCTGCAGGTAGCGACCTACAGCGGGGCGGCCCAGAAAAGACCGCCAGTTGCTATGAGTTGAGTCGCTGCTGCCCTCTTATCCCACGGCAAGCTATCTTGCAGCTTGGGCACGCATGTTCCCGGTCGGCGGTTGCCCAAGGCATACACACACTCAGAAGGCTTGCGCAGACTCTGCAGGTACGGGTACAAGGCGATGGAAGTGTAAAAGCGAGCTCCCGAAGCCAACGGCTGCAACAAGCCAAACCGGTCATGGCCGTGACGCTCCAGCATCGCTTCCTCGAAATAAAGCGGATGGTGGAAAACCATACTTGGTTTCCAGTTGACCTGCTTAAAAGTTGCTCCGCGTGCGGTGCCGTCCGGCAACATTAACTCTGTAGCCATCGCTGCGGAGGTCTCGCCTTCCGGCTTCAAGGACATTCCAACACCGCTAATATCGGTACTCACAACTCGAATTTCTGTGGACAGCTCGCGCGTCTGAATTGGCCCAAGTGCCTCCTTCGATGAATCCTTTTCGAGAACGGGGGATTCCGCTGTTGGAGGAACTTCCTGACTAGAGATCGGCTCGGCTGGTCGGCGTACGCTAAGCCTGATCGCTGGCTCCGATCCTTCGTCGCCGAATTTGAGTTCTTGTGCAGAGCCAACAGCTGGTAAGAGCCAGACTAACGCGAGGCAGGACCATTGGGACACGACGGCAAGAGTATTTTTCATAGCCATCCTTGGCGCTCCAAGCTTGTAAACCTTGTTTTTGGCAGTAGCCCAAGAAATGGGCCGTTCGGAAGAAAAGTTCGGTTCCGCATCCTTGTTAGCTCCAGCGCACAGGGGCTTCACCTCATAACCGCTACAGGCAGATCACATAGAGCGAGCAGCATATTTGAGTGGGTTTGTTAGGGTTGGGAAAGCCAACTTTGACGGTCCGCCCAATTCTTCCACATTTACCACTCACAACACTGGCAGCAGGCCGATTATCATTTGCCTTGCCACCGTTAGATCTTGCCACTTCGAGCCCCCGGATGCTTCAATCCGCGATCTACCTATGTCAAACATCGAAGTCATTGAAATCTCCAAGAGCTTCAGCTCGCAGTCTCAAAAAACGCTGGCACTGCGAGACGTTACGCTCAACATCCCGTCAGGTTCACGCTGCGTTATGTTTGGGTGCAGTGGTGCTGGCAAGTCAACTTTGCTTCGAATCATCGCTGGGTTGGAAACAGCCGATAGCGGAACAGTAAAACTGAAGGGGCACGATGCTTCACACTTGAAACCAGCACAGCGCCGACTTTCGCTTTTATCGCAAGATGTGTCACTCTATCCGCAACAGACGGTAGAACAAAACGTTGCAATCAGTGCGAAGAAGCTCAAGCTGGAGCGTGCCGTGCTTGATCGTCAAGTACGACAGATGCTGGAACAGTTTTCCATTGCCGAGTTGCGGAACAAACTACCGAGTGAGATTTCTGGCGGTGAGATGCAACGTGCCGCACTCGCCAAAGCTTTGATCTCTCAACCAGATATCCTGTTGCTTGACGAACCGCTTAGCCATCTCGACGGCCAAACGAAAGATGCCGCTGTGGACTTGCTCAACATGGTACAAAGTGAATATCAACCAACTACATTCATGGTCACTCACGATCCACTCGATGCAATGCGGATGAGCGATACGCTTGCTGTTTTGCATCAAGGCGAGTTGCTCGATGAAGGCGCTCCGAATCGTCTCTACCAAAGCCCCACGTCGCGTATCGGCGGCACTCTACTCAGTCCTTTCGGGATGAACTGGATTGATCTGAATTTGCTCGAGGCAGCAGAACACGGAATCGCTGCTAGCAGCAGGTTTCTGGGTTTTCGTCCCGAGGATGCAGTGTTACAAGTTAAACGTAAAGATGCTTCAAGGGTAATAACGGAAGACAAGGATGCTTACCCGTGTCTCACAGACCAAGGGGATTGCGTTTTCGCAGTTGAAGTAAGCGGCATCCAGACCCTAGGATTCGCAAAACTCCATCTTTGCCGCTTACTACACTCAGCATTCACAGACCAAACGCTCCGTGTGTTGGGCGGTGACGGAAAAATCGATGTCGGACAACAGGCGATATGCCGAGTGCCGCGGAGCAAATGTTGCGATGTCGATAGCTAGAACTCGAGCAAAAGCAAAAAAAGAAACGGAGCCATCTAACTCACACGACGCCGATGCCTGAGAAAGCCCGTTCTGCCAAGCAGAGCGATAAGTCCCATTGCGGCAGGCTGTGGGATCGCGACAAAGCTATCAAACGACAATGTTCCACAGTCAAAAGCCGTGGACCGCCCCGCAATCGGGAGCTGCCAGGCCGCTAGAGATGCAATCCATTTCAGAGCTGAAGTGCGTCTAATCGGAGTAGGATACCGTGGTGCGATATTCCATACCAGCAGATCGATCGTGGGCGTTGGGACCAACTACTCCGTTGCACCCGACTGTTTAGCTCTCATTGCTTTCAGAAAGTCATCGAAGGGTCGGCGAATACGCTCGGGGGGAACTGGACGAGCGCCCGCATCGAGCATCTTTCGGAAATTGTCCTTGATCTTGCTTGCTTGGCGTGGCCCAGAGCTCTTGGGATTCAAACCGAGGCGATCCAACTTCTCTTCCCATTCCTTACGATCTTGCTCCGTTCCATTAACACCAAGGTCGCGAGCTTTATTCCAACGATCTGCAAACTCACGCAGATCGTCTTCGGTCCAGTCCAAGTCCTTCAGCAGTTCAGGATCAGGTTGATCCTTTTGACGATTCAGCTCGTCGAGCACCATGTCAGCCGTTCTCTTGGCGTAGTCCTCGTTAACTTCATCTGGAGTCCCGCTGCCACCCCCTTCGCCTCCGCCGCTCGAAGAACCGCCCTGGCTGCCAGGTGGGCCGCTAGACGACGAACTCCCGCTCTTGGCTTGCCCCGCGTTTTGCGACTTCGAGCCACTTTGACTATTGGAGCTAGAACTACTGGATTTTGACTGGCCGCTTCCTTGGCTAGTGTTGTCGTTGTCCGAAGCTTTGCTTTCCTGGTTATCACCATTGCTTTCGTCACCAGACTTTTCCTTGCCTCCCCCCGCGCCCGACTTTTCACCGGATTTCTCTCCGGCTCCACTGGATTCACCTGCTTCACCTCCCTCACTACCTGATTCACTGCCTTCGCTGTCGGACTCACTCGAGCTACCTGACTGCTCTCCTGGGCTCTGACCGTCTTTCGATCCTCGTTCCCCGCTGCCGCCGCTATTCTCGCCGGGCTCCTGCTTACCAGGTTGCTGTTCTCCAGGTTGTTGAGGATTCCCACCGTTCGGGTCAGTTGACTTCGGATCCTGTTGGTTTCCAGGCCGTTGTTCGTTCTCAGTGTCAGAATAGGTATCTGTTCCCTGCTGCCCCTCTTGGCTACCCGATTTCTCTTCACCAGCGGTCGGATCTTTTCCTTGCTCAGGATTCTCCCTCGGTTGAGACTCACCACCCTTTTCATCACCTGGATCATTTCCCTGCTTGGGATTGCCTTCGGAGGCGGCAGACTCCTTCTCAGGTTGTTTTGCGTCTTCCTCCTGCGACTTTGCCCCTGGCTGGCCGTCAGCGGAATTCTTTTCACTGGAATTATTCTCTGGTGCGCCAGGATTGTCTTGTCGCTTCTTTTCCATATGATCGCGAATCCGCTCCATCGCTTCTTTGTCGCTTTGCGGTTTTCCACGGCGTGCGCCGGACTCTGAGTTCACACCTTCGCGGCTTCGAGCACCCTGTGAATCGCTTGGATCGCGATTTGAATCAGATACATCGTTCGTATCTTGCGGACGCGAGCCAGCTTCTGAAGGGTCCTGTGGTGAAGAGTCGAGCGATTTCGGATCCTCTCCCGTAGGACTCTCATTACCCGTGCTACTCGACTCGGGGTTCGATGCACTTGTCCTCGCATTGCGCGTGCTGCTTGAGTCGCCTTGGTTGGAGGGATCATCATTGGAAGACTGCGTTTTACTTCCTGATTCCGTCGAACTTCCTCCCGTGTTCTCAGGGCCCTCCGAAGAGTCGCCAGTTCCACTTTCCGAAGTTCCTTCTCCTTCCGATCCGGTTTGATTATCCTGCGATCCTGACTCTCCGCCTTCGTGACTGTTTGAACCAGAACCAGTACCTTCTGAGTCTTTTTGCTCATCGCCTGAGCTGTTTTTCTCAGCTGGATTCTGCTCTGAACCGTCCTGTGGTTGATTTTGCTCAGGCTTCTTCTGCTCCTGCTCTTTCGGAGGAGGAGGCGGAATATCCATCTTTTCCTTCGGTCCAACGACTTCCAGCGTCAACGCCTCTGAAAGGACTTTATTTGGCGCCCACTTGCTCGACTCTGGATCGTGCCTATTGTCAGAAGCAGTCGCAACGACTTGCAATCGAGCACCAGGTTGCAATTTAAGTTTTGACAGATCCAGACGCGAGGTCTTTACTTGCGACCCGCGAACACCTTGTAGTTCCCTGAACAACTCAGTCTCACCGCGTTTTACCCCATCCTGTATTAGCTGAAGTTGCAGCAGCGACAATCCAAAATCGGGATCATTAGCTCGCACCTCCAGCTCAACCAGCGACACAGGCGAAACTCGCAGCAACCGGACTTCAGGCCCCTTTTCCTTAGACGCCACGGACACTTCCGGCAGTAGGTCCGCCAGCACATCAACTTGGTGCACCAAAGGATCAAGATTACCTTCGAAGCTTTCGTTAAATCCACGCAAGCGATAGCGAACGGCGGTTGGGTTCTCCTTCGCCTCATTCAACCTTAGCAACATATTGTAGGAAAGCTGCTTTCCTTCAACTTGCATTTCATCTGATGACTGGCTTCCAACGTATTTTTGTTCTTCATCAAACTCAGGATTGAATTCAATTTTTCCGCTATGCAGTTCTAGATTGGAATTCGCAATGACGGTCGCTTTCGTTCCTTCGACTGCCTCGACTTCTCCCCCAGCCAAAACGTTACGAGGCTTGAGTCCAGTGTAGGCCGGGTACTCAAGCTGCACAGAGTCGAGCACCACGGTTGGCAGCGGATTTAGCGAGACACGATAAGGACCTGCCAATGCATCACCTGCTTCGACCCAATAATCAAGCTCCTGCTCGACGCCCCGCTCGCTGGTGATCAGAGTGATCCCGTAACGGAAGCCTTCGGTAATTGGCTCGAACTGTAGTGCGCGATCCCGGATTTGCCCATCCAATGTGCTGAAGCGAAGCATTACTGGCTCTTCGGGCTTCAGGCCCTTGAGCTCTACTTCGACCTGCAACGGATTTCCATGCGTGATCTCGGTTGGACCAGGATCGACTTTGAGGATCTCTACCCGCGCAGGCGCTGTCAGCGTCGTCCACGGAAACAGAATTCGCTTGCCGGTTGTCGCGACACTCTTTGGTGACGCCATAGAATACATCACCATCCCAACAGTAAGTAACAACATGCATCCAAGCAGTTTGATCAACAGACTGGTATCCACCGTAGCTGACGGATCCTGTCCACCGATGTAACGCTTCGCGCGATAAGTCAAAGCAGCCATCACGCCCTTTGGCACGCCATGCTGCGGCAACTCTTCGAGTTCGAGCCACGAGATTAGTCCGTTCTTGAATTCCGGAACAAGGTTCTCGATCCGCTGGGCCGCATAAGCCAAATTAATGCGTCGGAGAGCTAGTGGCACAACCCGGGTCACCGTCCACCAGGCGGTAACCCCAACACCGACTAACCAGAAGACCCAGCGACCGAGCGGCGGCAACGGATAGACCCAGTGATCAATCAGGCAGGCGACAAACCACAGTAGTAATCCACCGCAGATCCAGCTGAACATCGCCACCAAGAGATCCAGAATTTTGATAAAACTGGCGGTCTTACGCAGATGATCGTGAAGGGCTTCCTTGGCTGCCTCGGTGGCAGCACCTTTCGCCGGAGGACCCGATGGCGCGTTGGAAACAGTGCTCATAACGTTTTGCCATGATAAGGCGCTGGATTTGACAGGACAGCGATCCCGCCTCGGGAGCGACCAGCCACTGAAAAGAGCCTGCGTCGATTATTCTTCAGGCCCCAGGTAGTATAGACGCTTTCCTATCTTCGGGCGTTTCACATTCTGCGCGAGTGGAGTCAAATTGACTCGGCGGCTTGTCTATTTCCCTCGGAAAAAGCCCGAATTGCCGTAGGATCGGCATAACTGCTCTCCCTCCAGGTCACTTCCCATGCCCGCACCTTCCGACGCAAAGCCAGCGACCGAGAAGTCCGATTTCGTCCACCTGCACGCCAGCGACAATGTGGCCGTGCTGCTTAAGAGTGTCACCGCGGGCGATAGCGTTCAGTTCGGTTCGCTGCGTTTGACGGCCAAACAGGATATCGCGCCCGGCCACAAACTGGCTCTCTCTGCAATCTCTCAGGGGCAGCCGATCACGAAGTTTGGGTGGCCCATCGGAGTGGCGACTAAAACAATCGAACCCGGCGAACACGTACACAGCCATAACCTGCAAACAGATCACAGAATCGACCTTGAAGCAATAGCTACAGAAGTTCCAGCAACGCCGACTTTGACAGAGTCATACACCTTTCAAGGATACCGACGAGAAAATGGAAAGGTCGGGACGCGAAACTTTATCGCTGTGATCTCAAACGTTAATTGCTCTGCTTCAGTTGCCCGCATGATTGCCGATCAATTCGATGCCGAGCGACTTGCCAAGTATCCCAACGTTCACGGCGTCATCTCCTTCCGCCACGAACATGGCTGCGCGATGGCCTGGGATGGGATTCGCCACCGGATGCTAGCCGATGTGCTGGGTGGAATGGCGAAGCATGCCAACATCGGGGGATATCTTTTGGTCGGACTCGGCTGCGAGCAGGCAACTTTGGATCACTTGGTTTCTTCCCAAGGGCTCCACCAGATCCAGCTGCCTCAAGCTTCCTCTACCGACAACAACAAAGTGCCCATGATTTCTATCCAAAGCATCGGAGGCACGCGACAGACAGTCGAACGCGGTATGGCTGTCGTGGAAGAGATGCTGCCTAGAGTGAACGCCGCGCAGCGTAGTGAAGTGCCAGCCTCCGAGCTAACTCTCGCCCTGGAGTGCGGTGGTTCCGACGGCTACTCCGGTATTACAGCCAACCCCGCACTTGGCATCGCAGCCGACATGCTAGTTGCCTCGGGGGGCACCGCGATTCTCTCCGAGACGGCAGAGATCTATGGAGCGGAACACTTGCTCACACGACGAGCGCGTAGTCGCGAGGTCGCGGAAAAACTGTTGGAACGCCTC
>PKCQ01000081.1 GCA_002862265.1 Planctomycetaceae bacterium
AGCCATGGGAACAGGCTTCTCCATCGATAGATTATCCTGAAACGGAGATTCTGGCTGGCGTCAACTTAGACGACTTAGAACCGGAGCCGTTGCCAGAGCTTTCTCCCGAACCTAGCAGTCTTCCGGAACTGCCGCCTTTGGAAGCGACCCCTCCACCGATGCCAGATCTGCCAACGCTTAGTTCCGACACGCAGTCGACAGAGCAGCGAAATGAGTCGGTTGATGTGATGGAGATTCCGGTACCGGAGGCCGAATTACGACCAACTCCAGATCCACCTGTGCAAGGTGTAGCTAGCCAGTTGCCTGTCAGTGATTTGCCTAAGGCGTATCAGCTCCGCCAAGCAGCTAATCGCCTGGAACGAGCTCGTGCTTATGGGGCTGATGCAGACACCGAAGCTGCCGTTGCCGCTGCTCTCAAATGGCTTGTAGAAGCGCAGAGCCAGGACGGCTCGTGGAATGCAGCTGCTTACGGAGCCGGAACTGAGACCAATGCACTCGGCTTGTCGCGGAGTGGCACCGGGCGCGACGCGGACACCGGCGTTACGGGGCTGGCACTGCTGGCCTTTCTCGCTGCCGGACATACACACTTAGAAGGTGAGTACGCTGCGACGGCCCGGAATGGGCTCATATATTTGCTGAACGCACAGATGCCATCGGGGGATTTGTCTGGTCCTAAGCAACTTGGCAACTCTTCGGCCGTACTGAACTCGCGGATGTACTGTCACAGTATTGCCATGTTGGCCGTCGCCGAAGCTCACGCGATGACGAAGGACAAAACGTTGCGCGAAGCGGTGATTCGGGCGGCGAACTACAGCCTTGGAGCACAGGATCCAGGAGGTGGCGGTTGGCGTTATCGGCCGCGTGAGCCCGGTGATCTGAGTCAGTTTGGTTGGCAGGCGATGGCACTGAAAAGTGTAGAACGAAGTGGATTGGTAATCCCAGCCGTAGTCCAGGAGCGAATGCGGCGATTCTTGAGCTCGTGTTCTGCCGGAAACTTCGGTGGTTTGGCCAGATACAAACCCGGCGAAGGGCGACCGTCCGCGACGATGACTGCCGAGTCACTTGCGTGTCGATTTATGCTGGACTATCCGTTGTCCAACGATGGACTACTCGAGGCCAAAAAGATGGTGATGAATAGTCGCCCGGGAGTTGGAGAGGACAACGTCTATTTCTGGTACTACGCAACCTTGGCACTTTTTCAGCTGCAAGACGAAGACTGGCGAGTCTGGAATCAAGTCATGAAGCAGCGCTTGCTGGCTAATCAAGCACCCGTATATGAAGAGCAGGCCGGCAGTTGGAAGCCTGACAAGCTGTGGGGCGGATATGGTGGGAGAGTTTATTCTACGGCGATGAGCTGTCTGTGTCTGGAAGTTTACTATCGCTACCTACCCACGTACCAACGCAGCAACCTGGCTCAAGGGCAGGGTATACCCGTTCTAAATCGCTGACCTGCCGATGACGAGAAGAGTCGACCGCGCGAAGCTGCTTTCTAATCGCTACAATCCTTTCAGGTCGACCAAAGCCCGCTTAAGCGTAGAGTTGTCTCAGAGACTACGCTTCAGAGTCGGAATACGCTGTCGGAGTCACGTAGGATTTGCTGACTTGAAGTAGGCTACCCTATTGCACGTAAACTTTTCGATGGACCAAGAGCAGGACAAGATTCGAATCTGGAAACGGCGAGCCGTCCTGTGCGCTATTCCTGCCTTCTTGCTAGTCTCAGGCATTGATGCGCTTCCGGATCCGATTGCGCACCAGGGGCCGCTTAGGAGTGTTCAGATTCGTACGGGGCAGATACTCGGAATCTGGCAAGGGCCCTGGTCCATGTATGCCAAGCCCTCGGTGAAGTACTTGTGGCTGTCCGCTGATTTCTATGACGAACAGGGGATAAAGCGAGACACCTGGAACTCGCCGTACTGGCAAGAAGTTTCCGGGGTAAAAAAGTTTGTTCATTTTCGGCATATGAATTACTACATTCGCATGTGTTCGCCATTGCACCGCGAGGCCGCAGCGGATTTCGCGCATTACATGGCCGCACAGCGTGAGACGGAATTAACAGGTGAATTGAAGGTAGAGCTGTTTGCAAACAATCTTGAGTTGACTTTACCCGCCGAAGGTGAAATTCTCGATCCTGATGAATTCGTCTGGGTGACAGAAAGTCGGCAACTGTATGATCCGTGGGCTGACGTCGACTTGGAGGCACTGGCAGAGCCACCTCCGATCACTTGGCCGAGGGCCAAGCAACCGTGAAGGAGAAAAGAAGTTGGAGTGCCTTCTTCGAGGCGTGGCTGTTTGATGGATGTGCTCTGCAAACTTGCGCGTTTCTGAGAGTCGGATTCGGCTTACTCGTCTTGGTCTACGGACTCGTGTGGTTGCGAGACGCACATTTCTGGTTCTCGAATCAAGGCGTTGTTTCAGTTGAGACGATCACTGCCAATCAGCCAGCGACAATGTGGTCGATATTCTTTTGGGTTGAGCCGAATCCAGGTTTCGTCACCATTTGCTTGACGATCATGCTCCTCAACGCAGTCCTATTGACGCTCGGGTGCTTTGGGCAGTTGCAAGCAGCTTTTATCTTCTTTTGGTTGGTTAGTTTTCAAAATCGAAATTCGCTCATTGGTGATGGTGAAGATTCCGTTTTCAGATTGTTCGCTTTTTTTCTGATTTGGATGCCACTCGATCGATGCTACTCGGTGACGCGTCTTCTTGAGCCCGTCGCCTCTAGAATTCCCAGGTGTAGTGAGGCAGCTTGGCCGATTCGACTGGTTCAAATCCAGATGGCGATCATCTACCTTTCTGCCGCTTGCTCCAAGATGTTGAGTCCGACTTGGCAAGACGGCTCAGCGGTCTATTACGTCTATCAAATGCAAGACAACTTCGGACGTGGCCCGTTGCCGGCTTTTCTAATGGAAACGGAATGGCTGATTCGTCTCACGACTTGGGGAACTATGGTCGTCGAAGCCTGTTTGCCTTTTCTGCTCTTCCTGTCTCGGACACGCCGCGTAGGCATCGTGTTAGGCGTTGTCTTGCATCTGAGTATGGAGTACTCGATGCACCTCTTCTTGTTTCAGTGGATCATGATGCTGGGCTTGCTGGCTTTTACGAAGCCCGAGGATTTTGCTTGGTTTCGCCGCTGGATTCCGAAGCAAAATCCTTATCAAGCAGATCCTTTACCGCAACGCAGGAGGTTGGCGCTTCCGGCCCCCAAAACCTCGGACGGCCCGCTCAAGATGGAGGAGATCGAGGAATGGGGCGGTTGTCGGACTTATGAGGACGATTTCATCGACGTTGAACCAGAAGATTCCTTTCCTAGGTGAGGATCGGTGAGTTAATACGAAATACTCAACAAGTTTATGCGACGCCCTGCTCGTTGGCCGCTGTCCGGATTTGCGACCGGGTGGCAATCGGAATACTGAAGGCCAGATTTCGGGATTGGAAAGAGAGTTCGCTAGCAGATTTTCGTCGCGAGTAAGACATTGGCAATCTATAATGGCAGCTGACTTACGGAAGTCCTGTAAGAAAGGAAGGAATTTGAAATGCGGTTTGTTGCGGTTCTTCTAGCTCTGAGTTTGATTGCGGCTGAAGCCCAGGCACAAGTTGTCCAGCAGCCTGTTTTTCGCAACTTTGGGTACGCCGGATCTGCTTTGGTTCCCGATGGTGGCACTGGCTTTTTGGGCGGCAATCTCGGTCGTCAGAGTTCGAGCGTCTCACGTGGCTTTGGCCCGTTCGGTCGACGCACTGCGGGAAACAGTCTCGGCGGGCGGTCGATGAGCGTTAGTGTGACTATCATTGATCTCAACGCTCTGGACGAAGCACTTCTCAACGCACCCATTTCGGATAAACCTGAGACTGCACCGAAGATTAATGCTGGGCCACTCGCTCCCAAGCAACCTTTGACAAGGGCTCCTCGAATCGTGGGAGCTCCACGTAAGATTCTTTCCGTTGGTCAGCCAAACGACTTGCCAACTGGTATCACGGCGACTGATTCCAACGTCTACACGCGAGCGTTGGTTGGACACAAGTTGGGATTTCAACCTGCAGCAGTCAAGTCGCTCCGCGAGGATGATGTTCGCTACTATATCGAAGAGGGGCAGAAGGCAGAGAAGGCTGGTCGAATCGTTTCAGCTCGCGTTTACTATCGCATGGCAATGGATTCACTGACGCCAGATATTATGGCTCGGTACCAGAAGATCTTAGCGAAGAAGAGAGAAGACGCGAAAAAGAAGAATAGCCCGAGCAACATTCGCTTCTAAGCTGAAGTCTGCAGTAGACGCCAGTTTGCTAGGACTCTGTATCTTGGTTCGCCTGAATTTCATCTGAAGTCAATTCCGTTCGATCGCCAGTATCCACTTCGCCCCAGGCGATCTGTGAAGAATCTTCTTTGATCGTGGCTAGAATTTGTCTAGCCTCTATCAAGTCGACTCGATTCACCCAAACTTGGATCATTGTTGGTGCTTCCGCTCGCAGCCCGGAGGTGTAGTCGCCGGTGGATTGGGCTTCGATCCCATGGCTGGCCAAGGTACTGATGATGAGTCCTGCTTCGGCCTCGTGCATCACTTTGACAAGTTGAACTGGAATGATTGGTTCTTCTGGCATCGTGCTGTCTCGTTCTTTTGGTATGGGGTTCGGGAATCCTACGCTGGACAAAGTCTCTCGTCCAGAGACTGGAAGTGAAATGGACGCCGACCAGAATGCATCTGCAAAGTCAGCTGAAGGCGGTGCCGTTTGGACGAACTAAGAAATCCTCTCGCCGGGGTTGAAAGCTCAGGAGGCTAGAAGATGGAGCTTTACGGACTGGATCTCGGATTCGCTCTTGTACCTCTGGTTTAGCGTTTCGAAGGTGAACAATTCCGGTATAATTCTGTCTCTAGTACACAAGTGTGACACCGGACCGCACAATGCCCTTGTATTTTTGCCGATTTTCCATGAGTCAACCGAATCAGGACCCGAACCGCGAAAAGCTCCTGAAGCCACCTGCAGCCCCCTTGCCGCAATCTGAACGGATGGCAAGTCGAGTGCCCGCAGAGCAGGTTGAGTACTCGTTGCGTTTGGCTCAATCTGTCGTCAAAGCCGCTGCTGAGAATCGCGGCCAAGACATTATGCTGTTGGATGTAACTGGTCAAACGGCGCTTTTCGATTTCTTTGTGATTGCGTCTGGATCGAGTCGCAGGCAGCTTTCGGCGATGAGTAGTGAAATCGACGTGGCGATGAAGAATGAATTCGGCGAGCGTCGAATGAGTATCGCGGGCTACGAAGAGAGTCGCTGGATCGTCATGGACTTTGGCAGCATCGTCGTGCACTTGTTTGACGAAGAGACTCGCGAGTTCTACGACTTGGAAACGCTTTGGGCAGATGCCAAGCAAGTTGATATCAGCGAGATTGTCGCGAAGGCGTCGGCTCAGATGGCCAAGTTCAACCGCTAGCAGGCTGTTGATCTAAGTGGGCCGTGAGCGTTTCGCGGGTGAGCTGGATGGATCGCGGCCAGACCAGCTCGTGTCTTTTGCGGTTAGTGTTTACGGCGGATGTCAGTGAAACGTCGTACTTGGTCGGTTAGGGCAATTTCAGTCGGCAATCTCTCCATGGAACTTGCTCCATAGAATCCGTCGATGCCATGAACCCGATCGAGCACAAACTGCGCATCTTCGGGCATTGCGATGGGGCCACCGTGGCATAGAACAAGCACGTTGCTGCGAGTCGATTTTGCTGCGTCGGCAATAGCCTGAACTCTTGGAACGCATTCCACTAGAGACAATGCGGTCTTAGCTCCAATCGATCCGCTAGTTGTCAGGCCCATGTGCGCCACAATAATGTCCGCGCCGGCTTGGGTCAGTAGCTTTGCTTGTTCGGCGTCGAAAGCATAAGGAGTCGTTAGCATATCGAGCGAATGAGCCGCGGCGATGCACTCGATCTCCTTGGCAAACCCCATTCCTGTTTCTTCTAGGTTTTCTCTAAAGACTCCATCGATCAATCCAACCGTCGGGAAATTCTGAATACCCGCGAAGCCCATTTCCTTAAGTTCTCTCAAAAAACAATCGCGGAGCATGAACGGATCGGTTCCGCAAACTCCAGCGAGCACCGGTGTTTGCTCTACAGCCGTTAGAACTTCGTAACCCATCTCTTTTACGATCTGGTTCGCATTTCCGTAGGGCATCAAGCCCGCAAGAGACCCTCGTCCGGCCATCCGAAACCGACCAGAATTGTAAATCACGATCAGATCAATACCGCCAGCTTCTTCGCATTTCGCACTGATACCGGTTCCTGCGCCACCGCCGATAATGGGCAGCCCAGATTCAACTTTGCGAGTCAGGTTATCGATGATAGAAGTTCTAGTGCGAGTCATGGTTTGAAAATGCGGGCTTGAACGTTGTGGCAGACTAGTAACGGACGTGCGGGACGGTACCGTGTTTTGACTTCCATGCTGTGACAAAAGTGTCTGCGAGCAAGTCTGCGAAAGCGGGTGAGTTAATATGATCTGGGTGTTGTAGCAACCGTCGCGAAGAGTCTTGACTTAGGGTCTTGTCGAGCTCCCGTGCTAGCGAAGTTCGAATTTCTGCAGATTAGAACGGTTGATGTTGAACATCGAGTGATGATAGCCCGCCTTGTGGAACGCAAACAGTAACTGGCGCTGTCGACTGATTTAGCTTTTGCGTTATCCAACGCGCGACCGCATGATTTTCTTCTACATTCGTTCGCATCAATGTGACCTGAGGGTTGTGGCTTAACAGTTGTCGCGATTGATATTCGCTTGGGACAGACTCCACGCTGCCAAAGTTGACCATGTCTAGCGCGCCCAAGCTGAGCACAAATGGGATCTCGGCTTTCAAGGTTGCTTCAAACCGTTGCTCTCCCGCAGGCATTATTCCTCCTGCGATCTCGTCGGCAACTTCTGTGGTGGTAACGTCGATCACGCCCTGAATCATTCCTGAATCGACCAGTTTCTCCATTGCGCGCCCTCCCGATCCGGTGGCGTGGAACACGAGGCAGTCGAAACCAAGGTTTTCCATTCGTTAACGAACCCGCGTTACGCAAGGAGTGGTGACGCCGAACATCGTCATGCCTAGTGTCGGTCTACTTGGTTCCGCAGATTCCTGTTGTTGCCCGAGCACCATACCTGCTAAAGCGTTGGCAGCATTACTCAGCACTTTGCGTGATACCGCGTTCAAACCAGCGACATCAACTACGGAGTACATCATCGTGATGTCGGAGCAGTCAACGTAAGGTGCGGTGTTGCCACTTGCCATGGTCGAGAGCATCACTTTCGGGATACCGATGGGCAGTGCCCGCATGGCTGCAGTGATAAGAGCCGTACCGCCGCTGCCACCAATTCCGACCATGCCAGCCAAGTCGTTTCTTTGTAGTGGAAAGCTGATCCAGTCTTCCAAAGCCGTAGCCATCGTAGCAATGGCAGAGCCACGATCGTGCGTGGGAAGTTCGGTGCCTCGCAAGATTTCAGTCGTGCTAATGTCGGTAGAGTCAGTCGGATTCAACGTGCTGACATCTACGACTTGGATTTCAAAATCGTCGGCTGCACCAGACTTTGCAATCGCTTGCTTCAATTGAGAAACAAGATACTCAAGCTCTGAGCCTTTGGTATCCAACGTGGCCAGCGCGTAAATGTTCTTTGCCATAATTGCTCCGCATTGTCATGATGACGCAATTCATTTGATTGGTGCGAAAACTGCTGGCGCCGCAAGTCGATCTAGGGGAGGAAGTGGAAACGCGAACGTACTTGTAAGCGAAGCAAGGCGAAATTTAGGGAAAAGAGGGCAGCCCAGCGCACGCTTCCAACGATAAGTGAGGATGCGAGCCAAAGCCTCTTTCCGGATTGATCTGATGCTAGCCATTCAGACTGACGTCGCAATCTACCAAGGGGTAGTTGACGCTGGTTGCTGGCAGATCGATGATGAACTTTGTACTCCATCCAACCGAAGATTCGAATTCGATGCGGCCTCCCATTTTTTGTACGATGGATTGGTAAGTAATGGAGAGTCCCTGTCCGTTGCCTTGTCCGATTTCTTTCGTTTTATCGCAAGTTTTAGAGATATGATCTTCGTGTTCGTCAGGGAGGCCAACGCCGTTGTCTTCGATTTCCACACGAACAAAACCTTGCTCTTGTTTCGTGCGAAGAGTGATTCGCCCTTCATTGCTTGCGGTTCCAAATTTCTTCTCGATCGATTGAGCCGAATTGCGAATTATGTTGAGAAACACTTTGTGTAGCTCCGCCTCAAAACCATCTACAGCATCTACCTTGGGGGCAAGTTCCAAGTCTTATGTTGCAAACCTTTTCCAATGTTTAGCTGAAACTGTTTTCGTTGTCTCAAGTACTCGATTGAGGTCGACGAGCTGGAGTCCCTCACTGGATACAAGGTACAGTTCGCTCATTGCTCCAACGGCCTCGGTGACCTGGCGGATGTCGTCTTGCGATTCGCGAATTGTTGCAGGGATATCTGCTCGTATCAATTGAAGTTGTCTTTCCTGGCTCAATGCCGAAAGCTTCTCTGTGATTTCCGGAGCGAATCCTTGCTCCTGGCTTTCACTGACTAATATGAACGCGAGATCAATGTAATCGAGCAACTTGGTGTTCTGAACGGCCAGCGAGTCTAGATTCCGCTCGACATTTTGAACTGGTTCGTTGATCTCATTTTCAATTCCCACAGTCAACTGTCCGATGGACTCCAGTCTCTGAGCTGAACTCAATTGATTCTGCAGCAATTTGTGCTCGGTGATGTTTTCGTGGAGAACGACGACGCGTTGTTGCCTGTCGTCCCGAAACGGAACGACGCGAGTCATATACCAGGGCGTCTCATTTCCGTTGTCGAGCGTATATTCGTTCAAGTACTGATCGAGCGTGCCGACACTGACCTTGCGAATTGCGTTTGCGAGGTTTTCCGCCACTTCAGAAAAACTGCCCTCAACGTTGGAGCAAAATTCCAGGTAGTTTTCACCTTCACAACACCCCTCTGTAACCAATGGTGTACGTCCAACGGCCCAGTTTAGGTTCTGGAACAGAATCTCACCGCTGGAATCAAGGATTGCGATTTGGTTATCTAATGAGTCCATTGAGCTCTGTAGAACCTGCTTGGACGCTTGCAGGCGGTGCATCGCACTGCGTAGTTCCTGGGTCTTTTCTTCTACCTTCTGCTCCAGCTTCTTCTGGTATTCAGCATTCTCGCGAGCAAGACGGCGCTTTGTGCTGAGCGAAGCCGCAATCTGCAAGATCTCTACGTTGTCAAAAGGTTTCTTCAAAATTAGAAGACGGTCCGATACACCGAGTTCGTCTGTGATCTCGCGCCATGAGTAGTCCGAATACGCGCTGCAGATGACAATCTCCAAATTTGGATCTGCTCCCCAAAGGCGACGGATTGTTTCGACACCGTCCCACCCAGGTGGCATTCGCATATTGACAAAGGCGAGGTCAAATGGGCGGCCTTCTTCCTGAGCCTTGTGCAGAGCCTGTAAGCCAAGTTCGCCTTGCAATGCAGATTCCAGCTCGAAGTCGGTGGTCAGGCTATCGGGTGTTGCGTCCAGCGTGTCACCAAGAAATGCATCTTGGATAGCATGCGAGTTGGTCTCACGCGACTTCAAGATCTTGCGAAAGTCTTCGTGGATCGCTTCGTTGTCGTCGACAATCAAGATACGACAAGTTAGTTTTTGAATCAACGTAATTCAACCTTTGGACTCAGTAGGCAAGATTTTGTACATACCAAGAGCAATCGTTGGGGGACGCAAGCCATGTCATAATCGAGCTTAGGTTGCAGATGGGATACGGTATTCGTGAGTGCGTGTTAACGTAATAAGCTCGCAAAACCTGCTCATTCGTACGTGTGATACAAAGTAAAACGTATGTGAAGCAACCGCCTACGCCGGAGAGTGCAATGTAATTCCCATTCGTCAACACCAATAAGGCTCGGGGAGTCATGTCTGTTAGTCATGTAAGTGCTTATCTCCTGGGGGACTAAAACTTCCTCAGCTTCTTGGTCTTCCGTTGGGGATGTGACTGGCAACGGCGACTGCAGCTTGAAAGTCGCGCCCTCGCCCTTGCCTGGGCTCTGTGCGCTTAACTCTCCACCTATTTCCTTGACAAGGTTCGCGCAGCTGTAAAGACCGAACCCGTGCCCGGATTCTCGAGTTGCGGAACCATGAGCAAGTAGCTTTTGCGGGTTTCCTGTTCGATGCCTACGCCTGTGTCAGTGATCGCTGGACCTAGCGGCTCGTTTTCGAGGAAGAGCCGAATTGTGATTGTGCCCCTCTCGCTCGACAATGAGTTTGCAGTCTGAAACGAATTCACCTTGCCTACCGCGGATTAGCGGGGAATTATCTGCAGCCACGGGCGAGCCATCGAGAGCGTAGCGCATCGTGTAGTTTTCTGCCCATTGAAACGGTTTCAATTCCTCTACCGCTCCTCCACCGAGAATTTCTCTTACCAAATAATTGAAGTACGTGGACTCGCCTGCGGTATCGCTAGCGACAGTGCCTTCATTGACGCTGGCCAGCACTGCGTGCAAATTCACGTAAAGCTGTTGTACTTCATCAGGCAAACTTTCAAACTTATCTTCGTCACCGTTATCATTCTGTTCGGTACGACTGCTCAACTGAAGCGGGGTAAGGTTTCTGTTGAACGCCCACAGAGCAAGCAAAAGTAGACTAAGTCCTGCCGTGAGCGCAATTTCGACCGTCCACCAGATAGAAGCAGCTTAAAAAACTAGCTGACAGGCAGCTGTAACGAGCAACCAATTGAAGTGCGCGAACTTCCGGGAGGTGCCTAGGGTGTTGGGTGCTACGGTTTGCACTTTTTTTGCGGGCGAATAGAGAGAGTTTTGCGAAACCGATCCATATGCCTACAGCGAGAAGCTAATTCCAAAGAGCGAGGTTGTCTTCCAATAGGCTTGAAGTTTGGAGCAAGGCTCCTGCTGACTCGTAAAAGCCATCCTGATCGATGCGTTGAGAGTTGGCCTTTTCGATAAATTGCTGCGTCGGATCGGGCTGCATGTCGCTGGCCGAGCATTGCGGGTCGTGAAGGAACAGCATAGGCCCGCTCACCAATCCGGCGAATCGAACGGAAGTGCAATAACCTTTTCAACGTAAGCGAGATGGAAAAAGCCCGAACATAGCTTGCCTAAAGGAGGTGGAGAAGGCAAATAAACGTGGGCAGGCTTGAGCCTAGGTCAGGCGATAGTCGGCGAGCTTCGGAAAGAAGAAAACGAGTCACATCCATTTGTTCTTAGCGTGGATTCGGTGCCGCAGGGGTTAGTAACCGAATTTTGAGAGTCACAAACGCGGGCGGCAGATCGGATGGCGAGACGGGCTAGGAATTCACCTCGCGAATTTTCTCATCAGCCTGCCAGTGCAGGACTTGCATATCACATTCCTGCCCAATTTTGCAGTGCGGGATCCAAAGCCGAAAAATGGGGGGATTCGACGACCTACTCTGGTCACCTGACCAAAAGTCCAGCCGACAACACATGAGATCTTCTGTTTCGTTGGTGTCGCTCGCTGAGGCAGAAAGAAAGTGTCCACTCAGTACCTGCATTACTTTCCCTCGATTATTGGAGATCTCTCCTTCGTAATCGAGGTATAGCGAGCGATGATCTGCTATTCGTTTCGCTGTCAGTGAACTCAGGCTGGAACCATTCTCGGCGCTCGGCAGGCAATCCCAGCGAAAGGTTAGGAGTAAATCGCCACATTCGAGCATAAAATCCCAATGCGAACCGTCCTCGGCTAGAGCTGGCATTTCGTGGCGGAGGATGACGAAACGACGCAGCGACGAGCAATTCAGGGCATCTTCAGCACCACCACCTGCTATTTTCACGTTTTTGCCTACAATAGTGCGTTTGCTCGGAGAGAACACTCCGCGGTTCGTCTTGCATTTTTGGTTGCTTGTCGCCGATCAGGCGACGCCTAGAGCATTCGTATTTGCGGGACTAGGGCGTCATGAGGTCAATTCGAGACAATGCAATTAAATATGTTGAGTCGCGGATTGCCCCTTGCTCGATCGAGACGGCAGCAAGAGGTCGAACCTGCTCAGAGTACTCAACAAACCATACTCAAAAGATCAACTGGACGAGAGGCACGATACATCATGCCAGCATGGATGGCCACGCTTCACAGTCCTGGAATATAAAACCGAGGCTCATGGATCACTCGACGATCGAAGTTCGCGGTGCTCGCGAACACAATCTGCAAAACGTAAGTATCACGCTACCTCGCAATCAGCTAATCGTTTTCACCGGAGTCAGTGGAAGCGGAAAAAGTTCGATGGCTTTCGATACGCTCTACGCCGAAGGTCAGCGTCGATACTTGGAGAGTCTTTCTAGCTATGCGCGGCAATTCATTGGTCAACTGCCAAAGCCCAATGTGGACTATATCGGTGGTTTGAGCCCAGCGATCTCGATTAGCCAAAAATCCACAAGTTCGAATCCTCGGAGTACTGTTGGAACGGTAACTGAGATTTATGACTTCTTGCGGGTTCTATATGCACGTGTAGCAACTGGCTTCTGCGCCAAGTGTGGCGACGTTCCGATTACTTCGCAGACCCGTGATCAGATCATTGCTCAGCTGCAAGGATTAGAAGAATCGAAAGAGTACTTGATGCTCGCTCCTTTGGTTCGAGGGCAAAAGGGAGAGCACAAGGACTTGTTCGAGTCCTTGCTGCGTCAGGGCTACGCTCGAGCCCGAGTTGATGGAGATGTCGTAAGGCTTAGCGATGCTCCGGCATTGAATCGCCAGCAGAAGCACCACATTGAAGTAGTGGTATCAAAGTTTGAACCCAAGACTACGACGCGTTCGAAGATCTCGGACGCGGTGAACGAATCTTTGAAGCTAGGTGAGAACACGCTTATTGCGATCCCCTGGGACGAAGAGCAGATCAAAAATCAGAAGCAGATTGAAGAAGAAGCCGCTCAAGAGGAAGATGCGCCGAAGCGTCGGCGTCGGAGGAAGGCTTCGTCGGATTTGGTGGTCAGCAGTGAATATGCTTGCCCTAAGTGCAACGCATCGTTCATGCCGCCCACGCCGCAGCTTTTGAGTTTCAATAGTCCAGCTGGGATGTGTAACGTCTGCGAAGGTCTCGGCCG
>PKCQ01000080.1 GCA_002862265.1 Planctomycetaceae bacterium
TGCAGGGGGGCGTTTAAGCAGGGGGTTTGTCAATTGCCGTTTGATCGAGTGGCCATCTAGCCAGTCGGGCTTTGGTAAACGCGCGAAGTGAACAAGTGAGGGGTAGACATCGATGAGACTCACCGGCTGAGTGCATTTGGAACCAGCTTTGACATCGGGACCGCAAACAATAAAAGGGATATGAGTCGTTTGCTCCCAGATTGCGCCTTTGCACCAATGTTTTTTCTCGCCCAAGTGCCAGCCATGGTCGCTGACAAGCATGATGTAGGTCTCACGTCCGCGAGGATTTTGCTTTAGCTGTTCCACAAACCTTCCGATCTGTGCATCGACAAATGCGATCGAGGCTTGGTAGGCTCTTATCGTCTTTTCCCATTCCTCGTTGGCGACGATGTACTCGTGGTCACTCAAGCCATTGTGCAAGGGTTTGTGCGCGTGCGTACGTGCCAAGCGTCGAGCGAACTCAGGCATGTCGTCCCAGTCGTCGACTTCCTCTGGCTCGGCCGGTCGGCGAATCGAATCGAGTGGAAACTTCTCAAACCACGGCTTGGGAACTTGCAGCGGTCGGTGGGGGCGATAGAAACCGACGGACATGAACAGGGGTTTGTCCGTGACCTTCTGCCATTGATCGATGGCCCAACTCGCGACTTTGTAGTCACCCATTTCCTGATCAGCAACGTTTAGTGCGTAGCCATCGTTTGGTGCTCGCATGGCATGGAAGTTGTCTTCTTCCTTGGGTGGCTTGGGGTCTCTCGGTTTTGGAAGCAATACGTCACCGAACTTGCCAGGAGTGCCGTGAAACACCTTGCCGCCGCTCGCGACGCGGTAACCGTTTTGCATGAAGTATTGTTGCATGCTCGGCATAGTGATCTTCGTTTCTTGTGGGTGCCTCGCATTGAAGTAAGTTCCGGTCTTATAGGCGTAGACACCGTGATTCAGACTCGTGCGCGAAGGACGACATTGCGGCGAATTGCAGTAGCCTTGTGAGAAGAGCATGCCCCGCGAAGCCAAGGCGTCGATGTTCGGTGACTTGGCATCAGGGTGACCGCCCAAGCAGCCAACCCAGTCGTTCAAGTCATCCACAATGATGAAGACGATGTCCGGACGTTTTTCATCGGCATTCGCGTCGTAGATCAATGAGGTGAATGCGAGTACGAGGGATAGGACTTTTTTGAGGGGATTCATGGTGCGCTCTGGTTTCTGAACTTACTCTCCCTCCGGAGAGTCGCAAGGGAAACAAGCGGCGAGGGGCCCTCCTCGTCGCTGGGGCACCGCTCTTCCCGCTTGCGGGAGAGGGATGCTGATTTCTACTTCTTTGTTGTCGTCTTTTGCACTTCAGCGATCTCTTGCATCGGAGGGCCGGCGCTTGCCACCAGCGTATCACACCGAGCACGCATTTGCTCGAGCGCCGAAGCATGCTTGGGTGACTTGGCCAAGTTCTCAAGCTGTTTGGGATCTTGCTTCAAGTTGTGCAGAAATTCAAATGGCGGTTGGTCCTTCCCTTCTGCGAAGTAGCGAGCATACATCCAATCAGTCCCGCGTACGCCTTCCCACTGAGGAATGGATCGCGGGACTGCCAGGAATTCACACAGAAAATCACTTCGCCAATTCTCAGGAGTTCTGCCTTGTACCAAGGGCACAAGACTACGCCCGGTATGAGACTTGGGAACTGGCAATCCAGCAAATTGAATCATCGTCGAAGCCAGATCGCTGTTGAGTGCATATTCAGAAAGCACCCGACTCTGCTTGGCTTTAGGCAGTCGAGGATCGTAAACAATCAGTGGTACTCGAAGCGACTGATCGTAATGCGTCCACTTGCCAGCAAAGCCTCGATCACCGAGGTAGTATCCGTTGTCTGCGGTGTAGATGATGATGGTGTTGTCGACGAGTCCCTGTTGCTTCAGCTGCTCGACCATTCGGCCTGCTACGTGGTCGATACCGCTGATCATGCGAAAGTAAGCTCGCATATTAGTCTGGTACTTCTCGGGTGTATCCCATCGCCAAAAGAATCGTCCGCGATTGATGGATAGCTTCAAAAAGTCTGGCTGCGAAGCGTAAACGGCCGGATCATTCAGCGGCGGCAGGGGCATGGTTTGATCCTCGTACATCCCATCGGTGACTTTGGGCCAAGGATAATGACCGATGCCTGGTCTCCTGTCGCGATCCTCTGCATGTGAGGCATTGAAGCTCAGCTGGAGACAGAATGGTTGATCTTTCGGCTGCTCTTTCAGGAACTCGATCCCCCAGTCTCCAAGGATTTGGGTTTCGTGTCGCTCAGTCCCATCTTCTTGTGTTTTGAAGTAAGGATTGCGCCCAAGTTTTCTTCGGACATCAAACATGGTGGAGGCGGACTGCGCGGAGAGATTGACATGTTCCTTGCCGAGGTGGCCTGTTCGGTAGCCAGCTTTTTTTAGAACTGAGAAAAAGGAGCTCGTGCAAAGTTTCGGATCTAAAGGTCCTGGCGTCACGCGATATAAATGCCGACGCTCGTAGCAGCCCGTGAACAAGCAAGAGCGACCAACCCAGCAAGTGGAGGTGGTGACAAAGGCATTTTCGAATCGCACGCCCTGCCCTGCTAGCCGATCGATGTTGGGAGTTTTCACAATCGGATGTCCGGCACATCCCAACGTGTGATTACGCTGGTCGTCTGCGTAGAGCAGCAAAATGTTGGGGCGCGATTTGGCTTGGGTTTTTGAGGCAGGCTTCCTTGCTCGAGGCTTGGTCTTTGCCGCTTTCGGCTTTGCGGCAACGAACTTGCCAGCCTGTCGGCCGTCTGGCACATACCAATCTTCGAGCAGTGCGTTGAATTCTTTGACCGTGGCAGGATTCTCCAATGCTAGGTTCGATGTCTCGTTGGGATCTCGCTTCAACTCAAATAGCTTAGGCTCCGCGTCCTGCGGCGGATACTTCATCTTGCCAGGGGCGCCGTCATAAGTTAGCAGTAGCTTGTCGTGATCCCGAATTACCCAACGATAGAGCAGTGATTCTGATGGCTTCTGCACATCCGCGATGTCGTGCGCGAAGGTTTCTCCGAACAGTGTGTTACGCTGGATGGGTTTTCCTGATTTCAACTCTTGCAGCAGATTGAGTCCCGGAAAGTCATGCGCGCCTTTGGCTCCAGCCGCAGCCAAAGCAGTTGGCACAAAGTCGATCGAGGAGCAAAGCTCGGGGCGATCCGCAGGTGCGATGACTCCTGGCCAACGGAACATGATCGGCGTGCGAATTCCAAACTCGTATGGACTGCGTTTGGATCTTGCCGCGTAGCTTCCGGCCTCGGATTGGATCCATCCATTGTCGGTCACGTATACAACCAGAGTGTTGTCCGCGACGCCAGAATCGTCCAAGTGCTTTAGGAGATCCCCACAAGTCTCGTCAAACCATTCGCACATGGCGTAGTACTTCGCCACGCGATCCGAAACGCCTGCCCTGCCCTGATACTTCTTGAACAGACGCTCTGGCGGTGTGTGCGGCGTATGTGGCATGAAGGGCGCGTACCACACAAAAAACGGTTTCTCAGAGGCAACACTGCGATCGATAAAGTCTGTGACGGGCGCGAGTCCTTCACGGCCGATTTTCAAGCCCACATCGCCATGCCGACCGCCCTTGTTGGGAAAACCCTTCGTCATGCCTTCGGTGAATCCACCACGCTGATAGGAACCCTCCCACCATTTGCCGCTCTGGTGACTGACGTATCCTTTCTCCGACAACCACTGCGGCAAGGCTCCGGTCTCGTCAATGTGGGATATCAGAACTTCGCGCGCGTCTTTGCCGGTTCTCGCAGCATGAGCTTTGTTGGCCGCAGTATTGGCTGGATCGTTGCCAGTCGTCTTATTCTGGTGGGAATAAAGTCCGGTAACCAAGGTCATCAATGCTGGCCGGCAGAGCGCTGTGGGCACGTAACCGCGACGGAACAACGCGCTCTCTGAAGCGAGTTTGTCCAGATTTGGCGTTTCAATATGGGGATGCCCCATAAAGCCGTAGTCGGAGTAGCCTTGATCATCCGAAAGAATCAGAAGGATGTTTGGCGGCTTCGGATTAGCGGCACGAGCGTTCGCACAGAGGCAAAACGCTAGTAACAGGCCAAGAAGGAATCTCATAGGTACTCAATTCATGCAGCGAGGTAGGACTGGCAGACAAGAGGAGTATTCTAATCGAGAAAACTAGTGGCATAGGCCACGTATGAATGTAGTGCCGAAACTCTAGACGAGTTCCGCTACGAACAGGGCTAGGGTGTAATCGTATAGTGACCAATCGTAGGCGCCGTATTGCTTTCGACCCGGCTCCTGGGGGCTTTGCTACCGGACGCGTAACCTCGTCCGCTACTGCTGAAAATCTTGACGACTTCGGAACGTTGTTTCATGCCTCTAGGCCGCTGAGACGGCTGCCATGGCAACTAAGTGGTCATTTTCAACAGTGGAGCCAGAGACGCCAACCGCACCGATAACGCATCCTTCTTCATCTGAGATGGGCAAGCCGCCGGGAAACGTAATTAAGCCTTCGTTGGAATGCTCAATGTTGTACAAAGACGCGCCAGGCTGAGAGATTTGGCCGATGTCTCCTGTCGGCATGTCGAACAGCCGAGCGGTCTTGGCCTTCTTGCACGCAATATCGATGCTGCCTAACCACGCTCCATCCATCCGCTCAAAAGCCTTGAGGTTGGCGCCACCGTCGACGATGGCGATATTCATTTTGACGCCTAGTTTTATTGACTTTTCGAGTGCTGCTTCCAAGATTCGCTTGGCGGTATCAGAACAAAGGGGACTGTTTTTCGACTCGGTCATTCCTAGCTTCCAGTGAGTGATTAGTGATGGTGAAATTATGCTGGAAGCTGTCCAATGAAGATTGCAGGAACCTTCCGTCTTTTTGTATATTCGCCGCCGGGCGAAAAAACAAACAAAGCAGTTACGGAAAGAAAAACTTTCCGCGGCGAAATTGGACTTCGAGTCCTGCGGGCCCGAGCAGTGGCAAGAACAGTTCTTTCATATTCTCGAGCGTCCGCTTCAGTTGCTGGATCTCTTCGACATACTGCCTGGTGTGTACGTGTACATCAAGGACTCGCAGAGTCGTTTCGTAAAAGCAAATCGTGTCGTGGCTGAGGTAGTTGGTGTGGACGATCCAGCAGAGTTGATTGGCAAGACTGACTTCGAGTACTTCCCGCCCGCTATCGCGACACAGTACGTGGCTGAGGATCGGCGCGTGATCGATTCTGGCGAAGGGCTTTCCAATCAAGTGTGGCTAGTCCCTGGCCACAGTGGAGTCCCTCGTGTCTGTCTTTGCAGCAAAATACCTTTGCTTGATCATGATCGCCAGGTAGCAGGAATCGCAGGCGTGAAGCGTCCGTACGAACTTTCAGACGACGGATCGTCAGGGCACAGCCGCTTGATGAGTGTTGTAGCCTTTGTCTCCGAGCACTTTGCGTCGGATATCGAAGTAACAGACATGGCCGAGCATGTTCTGCTATCCGTGAGTCAGCTTCAGCGTGAGTTTGCAACCCACTTTGGAATCACTCCTAATCGCTACCTGCGTGAGGTGCGTATTGGAGTCGCGAGGCACTTTCTTGAGACGACTGACTTACCGATGTCACATATTGCAAATCAATGCGGATTCTATGACCAGAGTCATTTTTCGCGCCAATTTAAGTCTTCCACAGGACTGACTCCCTTGAATTACCGCGTGAGGTTCCGCTCCTGAATCTCCCGTAACTCACTGTCAACTCAATCCAACTCCAATAAGGAGCGAAATATGGCCGATGATGACTTAGTCGACTGCGAAGAGCATGGAAAAGGCTGCGTCACATATGTGTGTGGTCACCTTGCCCGTGGTGAGAACCATGAGTGGTATTCCTCGGAGCCGATCGACGACGACGCGTGGCCGAGTGCTTGGTGCGCGAAGTGCCACGAGCATTTTTCAGCGGAGGGCGAGTGGATGAAGTATCTGAAAAAGCAGCCGACATTGGCAATCAAGTCTTGATACTCTGCCACCACTGCTACGAAGAGCTTCGCGGCTGCTGCCACGTCCACTACATATAGCTAATTGCTAGGGGGCCGCAGGGTTTGGAAAAGTAGGCCGATTGTCCTCAACTGACCCGATCACAGGCTGCACTTGCAGTGGTTGGCTGCGTAAGACATCCAGACAAGCCAGCGCCTATGGCTGGGCTTTAAACTGAGGCTCACCGGCTAATGCCGCGTGCTCGTATTGGGCAACAGCATCCTGGCTCGCCTTCATCCTACGATTTCATACAATACAAACTTTGATAGTACCCACTTTGAAACGAGATCATGGCAAAAGTAGCAATCATCTGTGGACTTCTTCTTATTGGCTTAGGCCTGGTTGGCTACATGGGCCACGAACCAGCGAAAGCAAGCGCCGATGGAGTGGCTGCAACAGGGGGAACTGATTCAGCCGCGGAAAGTTCTTCGGAAGGCGATGCCGAAGAGAAGCCAGCGAAGAAATCGGTGACCGCGTTGATTCCCGCATTCGTCGGAATTCTGTTGGCCTTCTTTGGAGCGCTTGCTATGAAAGAATCAATGCGGATGCACGCAATGCACGGCGCGGCGACCGTTGGCTTGCTGGGAGCGTTGGCAGGAGCAGGTCGCGGTGCAATGGGCCTGGGCAAGTTCTTCTCCGGTGACCCTAGTCTGAATCAGCGAAGTTTCTTGTTTGTATGGCTGATGGCGCTCATATGCGGGGTATTTGTCTTTCTTTGCATCCAGTCGTTTATCGCTGCACGGAAGCAACGTGAGGCCGAGCAAGCTTCCTAGGCTTTGTTCCGAGAGTGAGAATTTGAGTTTCTAGAAAAGACGAAGCTGCTCGGGCGGATTAACCGGTGCAACAAAATACTCATCAAGGACTCCCATGATGCGGCCTGCGATCGCCATGCCGCTGAGAAAAGCGCCTTCGACCCTCGGGCCGCCGCACCAGTCACCGCAAGCTCCGATCCGTAGCATTTCATCGAAGAGGCAGCTGTCCGGGTGAGGATTCACCGGTTGAGCATATCTCCAGCGTTTCGTCGAAACATGAATCGGACGCAAATCACTTAGGGCAGTCGCGGCTTTGAATTCCGCCATGAGTTGTTCGGATACTTCGGACTCTGGTGTTTCATAGTGCTCCATACTCCAGTCAGCGTTGGCGTGAACCATCCAGGTTTCGTTTTGGCTTTCACACCCCGGCTTGCTGCTGTTCTTGGCAATCCACGCCAAAGGCGAGTCTTGTACGAAGGCTCCATCGAAATCCAGTTCGAGGCGGTCTTCAAAACCCAGCATCAGTCCCCAACAGCCGCGCATGTTTACTTGTGCAGCTTGCGTTTTCAAGTTGGGAGCGTCGGATAATAAGTCGCTTGCTTGATGGGAAGGAACTGCGAGCACCACAAAGTCGAACTGGCCTAGGTTGTTTCCATTCTCATCGGAAGCACTCCATTTCTCATCCTTTCGGCAGACGCTCTCCACTCGTGTATCGAATTCCACTAGGAGGTCCGAAGCTAGGTGCTGGCCAAGGGAGCTCATTCCAGGCGAAGCAACATAGCGCTGAACTGCGGACTTTTCGGCCTCTACCTGACCTTGGCGGAGCGAGACGATTCTGCCTTCCCAAGTCTGAACTATTTGGTCCTCTTGCCATGACTGGACATATCGCTGGAATCGCTTGTCGCGAGCGGTGAAATACTGGGCGCCGTGATCAAAGCTCCCCACGCCTTCGATGCGTCTGGTTGCCATGCGTCCGCCCAGTCCGCGGCTCTTTTCAAAAACCTGCACGCTCGCACCGTGATCGGCCAAAGTTCGAGCGCAGGCCAGACCAGAAAGTCCTGTTCCCACCACAGCGATCCTAGGAACTGGTTTCCAAAGTGCTCGGGACGTAATCTTTCTATAAGCCTCGGGATTCAAGCGTTTGGCATGTTCCCGCGTCGAGCGGCCACGAACGGAACCAAAGATCGGCTGCTCTGGCGAGAACGGGCGATCAAACTGACCTAAGCACCAGAGGATTCCACCGTAGGAAGCTGGGTCACGGCCATCGAGCGCGTAACGGTGATTGAGATCGATAATTCTCTTGAGGGCTTGCTTCGAATCTTTCGTCCAAGCGAGAATGGCTTTACCCCAAGTCATTCGAACGTTGTTGTGTAGTTCGCCGTGAATTAACAACGATCGTTGGGCGGAATCCCAGATGCAGTCACCGGTCTGCCCGCGAGCCATCATTTCCCACGATAGCAGCTCTCTGTCGTCCGCCTCGTGTGACTGAAGGGTTTCCCGAGCCCAGGCGGGAATTGCGGAAAGCCTCCCATGATCTCGCCGGTAGAAACAAAATGCGTAAGCGAGCTCACGCCAGATGAGCAGTTCGTCGAGGAACTTATTTGCTCCTTTACTCCCATGTTCTGTCGCCTCGCGGGCGATTCGCATCGGCGAGATCATTCCGTAGTGCAGGTAAGCCGACAGACGGCTGACTCCATCGATCAACGCATTGTTGCGACGTCGATCGTAGTTACTAAGGCCGTTTGTCTGAAACTCATTCCATCGTTTGTAGCCAGCCTTTGAGCCTCCGCGAGTATGTGCCACCGGACCGATCGAGTGATCGACGGAACACTGTTGCACCAAGTGCGCGATGGCCGTCTGCTGCAAGTCGACCTGTTCAAAGGGGAGTTGGATTGGTTTGTGTTGTTCAACATCTAGTACTGAGTCCAGCCCGCAACGCGTAACTCGCTTTGCGTAGTACTTCCTCGTGGCATCACGAAATGCGAAGGCGCGATCGTAGCTTTTCCTGACCAATCGCATGGACACTACGCAAGCACAGTCCATAGCAACGAGTCGGCAAGAAATTGTCTTGGCAAGTTTCTCTGTCCAGGTGCGAAGTGGTTCGGTCGGCATGTCTTCGGTGACAACAACCGCTGCTCGATCGGCAAGCGTCTTAAGATGTTTGCCACGATGCCCTTTTCTTTCGACATGGAGGGCGTACTGAATTTCTCTTTCTTTGAAGGCCAGTTGAACATCCTTCGCCCCCTGCAACACGAAGCTATGGTGGCGATCCGATGCAAAGGGATAGCGTTCGGTAAGGCCTTGGTAAACCAGCAGGGGCTTCTGCAGCTGATTGGCCAACTGGATTGCTGTATTCAACGCCGGGTTTTCATCCACGCGAATTGCGGTCCGCATCCAATACAGAATGAACTCGCCGCTTTGCAAAACCTCCTTCGCATTTTCACTTCGCAAGCGTTCCAGCAACTCCGCTGGAAGACTCTCGAGAATGTCATTTTCTTGCATCGTTATGTTCGCTACTTACTCTCTTGCTGTTCTGTTTTTCGCCACGACATCGCTTGCTGCAATATAAGACACGGTCCCAGTTTGCCTTCCACTTCTTCCGCCAGGTAAATGGTCTGCCGCAGTTGAGGCAGGTTTTGGTTGGCTTGGGGTTCATCAGATCGTAACGGCCGAAGAAAAAATGACGTCGAAACGAGATATTTTAAGTCTTGGGCAAGGCGAGAAAGGTTGCCATTGGTGTCGTTCTATACTTTCCTACCAGTATTGATTCTTCATCGCGTCTAGGTTGCCCCTCAATGGCTCTTTTGGTTTTCCCGCATCAGCTGTACAAGCAGCATCCAGGATTGGCGTACAAGCCATCACAGATCATACTGATCGAGGACTCGTTGTTTTTCGGAGACAATCGCTATCCGGCAAAGTTTCATAAGCAGAAGCTCTGGCTACATCGGGCGACTATGAAACGCTATGAGTCTGATCTAACACTTGCGGGGTGTAAAGTTCAGTATCTTGAGTATGCACCAGATGCGTCGCTTGCGGATCAATTGCAGCAAGTGCTGAAGAAGAGGGAGTCGAAGCTTTTAGCCGTAGATCCCACCGATTTCATGTTGGAGAAGAGATTGCGTGCGGCTAGCCAAAACCTTGATCTGCATCTCGAATTGCTTCCGAATCCCGGCTTTCTCAATAGCTCCCGGGAAAATCAGTCGTATCGCGCAGGTAAGAAACGCTGGTTCATGGCTGACTTCTACAAGTGGCAGCGGCAGCGCCTCGATATTTTGGTCGAAGACGGTGAGCCCGTTGGCGGTCAGTGGAGTTTTGACTCTGAAAATCGAAAGAAGGTACCGAAGAAACTGTTGCCTGACTTACCAGAGAATATGGCTCTTTCGCGTGATGATTTTGATCATGAGGCGATTGAGTATGTTGAACAACATTTTGCAGATAATCCTGGCAGTCTTGAACGGCTCTACTTTCCGAGTTCCCACCAGGACGCGGAAGCATGGCTCAAGCACTTCCTAGCGCATAGATTCGAGATGTTTGGCGACTATGAGGATGCCATTCTGGAAGGAGAATCTTGGCTTTGGCATAGCGTTCTGACCCCGGCTCTAAACATTGGCCTGTTGACGCCTCAGCAAGTCGTCGACGCGACGCTAGATTTCGAAGAGAAACACGAAGTCCCGTTGAACTCGCTTGAAGGCTTCATGCGTCAAGTGATCGGATGGCGTGAGTTCATGCGAGCCACTTACGAAGATCTTGGCGTTCCAATGCGAACGACGAATCACTGGTCACATCACCGGCAGATGCCTGCGAGCTTCTACGATGGTTCCACGGGAATCGATCCCATTGACGATACGATTAGGCGAATTCTGGACACCGGCTACTGTCACCATATTGAACGCTTGATGGTGCTTGGCGGGTTCATGTTCCTGTGCGAGATAGATCCTGATGAAATCTATCGTTGGTTCATGGAGATGTTTGTCGATAGTTACGATTGGGTGATGGTGCCCAACGTTTTTGCGATGAGCCAACACGCCGATGGCGGAGCGATTACGACCAAGCCCTACTTCTCAGGCTCTTCGTACATCCGGAAAATGAGCCACTACAAGCAGGGCGAGTGGTGCAAAGTCTGGGATGGACTCTATTGGCGCTGGATATGGAATCATGTGGACGAGTTAGCCAAGAATCCACGCTGGGCCATGATGTGCAGCATGGCCAAGAAGATGGACGATTTGAAACGAGAGGATCATCTTAAGCAGGCAGACGCGTTTCTTGCCAATATTCGTTAATTGCGAATCTATTGCCTAACAGCAGATGAAAGCGGTTGTCGCCTCAACTCCTGCAACTGCGATCCAGAAGAGCCTAGCAAAGATCAAACTCGCAACGTCGACATACCACCATCTGCGTGGATGATCTGCCCTGTGATCCAAGTCGATTGATCGCCAAGTAAGAACTCAGCGATCGAGGCAATGTCGTCCACCGAGCCGATACGTTTTAGCGGATGTCGCTCTCCCATGGCGGCTTTCTTCTGATCGCTACTGAGTAACTTTTCTGCGAGAGGCGTGTCAGTGATGGAAGGTGCGATACAGTTAACTCTCACAGCAGGCGCGAGTTCGGCTGCGAATGAGCGCGTCATACCTTCAATTGCTCCTTTTGCCGCAGCGACGGAGCCGTGCATCGGCAATCCTTGAGTCACGGCAACAGTACTGAACATAACCATCGATGCGCTGCCCGATCTCTTCATCGCGGGCAGGCATGCTTGCAAGCACCTAACTGCACCAATGACGTTCAGCTGGTAATCGGCCAGCATCGTTTCCGGCTTGATGCTGCGGATCGAACCCAAGTTGATGGAGCCCGGGCAGAAGGCCAAGCCATGAATTTTCTCAGGTAACCATTCGGGTTCTACTTCTCCTTGCGTCGCATCGAACTCAAAGTGTTTTGCTCCGGTATGCGCGAGTTCCCCGGCAGTTCTTGAGAGAACGGTGACGTGATTTTTTGACGCGTCTAGACGTCTAACGATTTCTAGTCCAATGCCGTAGCTTCCACCGACGACAACGTAGTTTTTGTTACTCAAGGCTGAGTCTTCCTTGTTTGTATTCTGGCTTCTTGGGTGATTTGGACTTTCGATTTCTATCGTTCGATCCCTTGCGGCTGCCGTGCTTCTTCACCACGCTTACAGCTTCTTCTCGAGCCGCCTTCTGGCCACGCACTTCGTAGACTCGCGTCTTGGCTTTCTTATACGCCACTACGTGCTCTACGATGGGTGCCGGGTAGTCTTTGTTGATGCGGCATCCGGAGTGACATTGCTCGGCATGTGTCATCTTATGAGGTTCGGCGAGATGCTTGTCAGGTACTCCCGCAAGCTCCGGCACGAAGCTTCGGATAAATTGGCCACTCGGATCTTGGTCTTTTACTTGTTTGATTGGCGAATAGATCCGAACGGTATTGATTCCAGTCGTTCCAGACTGCATTTGAAACTGTGAGAAGTGGATGCCAGGTTCGTAGTCCAAGAAATGCTGAGCAAGGAATACGGCCGTTGGGCGCCAGTGCAACCAAAGGTGATAGGATGCAAAGGACACCAACATGGCTCGCATTCGAAAGTTGATCCAGCTGTGCAGGAGCAGTGCTCGCATGCAAGCATCCACCATCGGATAACCGGTTTGGCCATGGCACCAAGCATCGAATCGACTCTGTGAGAATTCATCCTCTCGTAAGCCGTCGTAGATGCGGCTCATATTCTGAAACTCGATCGCTGGCTCGTCCTCCAGCTTCTGCATGAAGTGGCAATGCCAGCTCAGCCTAGCATCGTAGGCTCGCAGGGATTTCGACCAAGCTCCGATCAGCTCGCCTGCAGCCTTACGCTCACGCAGCTCAGCCTGACGCTCGCGAAGTGCGTGGACGATACGTTTCATTGAAATGCATCCCCAAGCCAGATACGTACTCAAACGACTGCAGGAACTGGCCGCGGTCACGGGGCTCGACATTTCCGTGCTGTAATTCTCACCACGATTGTCCAGGAACGAGGACAGTGTTCTTGAAGCGGCTTTCTCGCCTCCGATCTGAAGATCTGTCTTCGTTGTCGGCTCGAGGCCTAGGTCTTGGGCGGATTGAATTTTGCCGGTCTCGATAGACGGGACTGGTTTCATTTTAGAAGGTGGTTGCGTGAGCGGCTGAGCCATGAAGATGTTGCGTTGCTTTGCCCAACCATCGCGTGACTTCAATCGACGGACGACTCCGTTCTGCGGGATTTCTTTCCAAGCAATCTTCTCTTGATCTGCCCAAGTAGCAACACGCAGGTCTCGATCGTAGCTGCCGCGATCTCCCGTTTCCTCGT
>PKCQ01000158.1 GCA_002862265.1 Planctomycetaceae bacterium
CGACATCGGCGGTGGCTTAGGCGTTGATTACGATGGTTCGAAAACGCGCTTCGATTCGAGTGTCAATTACTCAGCGCAGGAATTCGCCAACGATGTGGTTTACACATTTAAGACGGTCTGTGACGAAGAAAGTGTTGCTCATCCCAACTTAGCGACTGAAAGCGGACGATTCATGACCGCTTACCACTCGATTTTTGTGACTTGTATCCGCGATGAAATCGAAACCTTTGCTGACGATCGACCTGAAGTCACGATTGACGATGATGATCCGCAAGTAATCTCCGAGCTCAAGGATCTCTGCGAATCAGTCAATTCGAAGAACTACTCCGAGTACTATCACGACGCCCTACAGATGCGTGATGATTTGCAAATCCAATTCAACTTGGGATTGGTGAGTCTAGAAGATCGGGCCAAGGGCGATGTTCTGTTCTGGGAAATCTGCGCGCAAGTGTTAAATGAAGCTGAGTTTGATGGCTTCTCGGATGAAGAGTTTGAGCAGCTTAAGCGCAACTTAGCGCAAAAGTACCTGTGCAATTTCTCAATCTTCCGATCCGCACCGGACAGCTGGGCCATTCGTCAGTTGTTTCCTATCGTTCCCATTCACCGCTTGAATGAACGTCCCTCGGACTTCGCCACCCTAGTGGATGTGACTTGCGACAGCGATGGAAAGATTGATCGCTTTGTGGATCTGAAAGAAGTTAAGCAGACATTGGAGCTGCATGACTGGAATCCTGCTGAGCCTTACTATCTGGGAGTATTCTTAATCGGCGCCTACCAGGAAGTCATGGGGAACCACCATAATTTGTTTGGGCATCCGAACGAAGCTCATATCGTGGTCGATGAAAAGGGTGGGTTTCATGTCAAGAAAATCGTGCCAGGTAGTTCGATTGACGACATGATGCAGTTTGCTCGTTACGAAGCGGATCAGTTGACACGTAGCTACCAGAATCAGGTGCAATCCCAAGTTGAACAGAGCGTGATTTCACAGGCAGAGGCTGATCAGCTCACCAGCGAGTACGCGAAGTTTGCTTCACGAAGCACTTATCTTGAAAACGGTTAGGTGGACGACTTTGTTTGACGCCCAGCCACAGGCACAGGCTCATTTTGTTTTTGGATCCCAATTCGCACAAACGCGGGACTATGAGGTTGCGTACCTAACGCAGCAAGAACTCTTTGAGCTGCGCAAGTGCTTCGGTTGGATTTGAGATCATTGGCTTCACCGCGTAGGCTAGCAACAATGCGCCGACGCAAACAAACAGCCATCCAACTGCAGAGCGTGGGCAAGTGACTTTAGCCCCTTTTCGAACAAAGCAACGCTCTAGCGTCAGCCAGTCTTGTAAATTGTGAAGCAACCCAACATGCGTGACTTGATGCACGCGGCTGGATGCGGTCGGCTCCATGGCTAGCTGGATGTGACTACTTGGCATATTCAAGACTTCGTTCTCCCAATGTGCCTTGGGATCAACCTCTCGCGCGGCCTCAAGCAGGCTTTCTCGGAACTGCTCACTAGACAGGCCGTATGAAACAAGTTTGGGTCGGCCACCAAGAAGTATCAGGAATATCGCCAGGACATAGAGCGCGAATAATGCCAACCAAACCCAGCCTTGCATCGACTCTGCTGCGCGTTCCGGGAAGAACAACTGCATCGGCCCTACCGCCACGAAGCCGCTTGCTGCAATCCCCAGAGTCAACGTGTCGCGCCAGCCGCTGGTCACCAATGGCCGTCGCCTCAGACGCGCGGCTCCAATCAAGATGAAATAGACCGCGAACGGAATGACGGCGATAGCAAAGTGAATAGGTGGCACGAGTTGTAAGCTTTGCGGAAAACCGAGTGACTAAATATTTTCTTGTTTCGAAGCATTGCTTGCTGAATTGGGAACTAGAGCAATCACGGTCTCGCCAGCGACTGGCTCGTACTTGCTGGTGCTAGTTCTTATCTTCAGTTTACGCTCTGCATCCAAACAGAATAGCACTATCGCATCTTCTCCATGCATTTCTCGGAACTCTGCCATCGAAAAACTGTCTGTGAATGTAGTGCTTTTGACGATTGCACCGTCATCGACCATATATTGCAGCACATGGTGGTTGATGTCGCTTGCAAATAGCATCCGGCCACGTCGCGTCTCAGGAATGCTCTGCCAACGTCCATGTGCTTTCCCGGACGAAGCGATTTGATAAACGTTTTCGCGGCTGAAGACATGGAGGTATTCCAGCGCCGCGAGCGTATTGACTTCATCACTGGGTGTGACGGCAAAGAAGCGACCAATGCCAGCGAGATCCTGTTCCTCCTGCACATGTTCGGAGAGGATGTTACCGCATTTTGCATCGAGTCCCGCCATCCTTGCCGCAGCCACATTGCCGTAATTTGTATCGACGAGCAAGACGCGGATGTCATACTTGCTGAGAGCCGCTGCCACTTCGCGAACCCATGCAGCGGCACCTGCGAAGAGTACACCCTGAGGGTTTGCGTCAGCCAAGCCCAGGCGGCGAGCCAGAGGTCCGGCTCCAAGTCCACAGATCGTGACGGTCCCAAGAATTACCATAAACGTCACCGGAGCCAACAATTCTGCTTTCTCAAGAATTGCGGTATCCGCTCCGTTCTCCGCTCCCAATGCGACCAGCTTGAGCCCAAAAACACTTGCGACGGCAGCAGCTACAATTCCACGCGGCGCAACCGCGCCGACGAACCATTTTTCCTTTTTGTCCCACCCGGATCCCAGGGTGGCTAGAAAGACCGAAAATGGCCGAATCACAAGGACCAGCAGAAGTACAAAAGGAATTCCGATCCAGCCGATCTCCATCAAGTCAGAAATCTGCAGTCGCGAACCGAGAACGATAAACAAGCAACTGATCAGAAGAACACGTAAATGCTCTTTGAACTCCAGTACATGCTCGACACTGACGTAGTGCTGGTTTGCCAGACAAATGCCCAGGATGGTAACAGTAACTAGCCCAGACTCTTCTCGCATGACATTGCTGATCCAAAATGAAGCAATGGCAACCACTAGAAAACTGACGCCGTGCAAGAAATCTGGGATCAAATAGTAACGCAGCGCTACCACCAGCAAGACCGCCGACACTGCTCCCAGAACCACCCCAATCAGAAGCGTCTGAGTTGTAACGGTGATAATTTCGAAGAGTGAAAAATGCGAGTGCGCGATGATCTCGTAGACCAGGACTGCCGCTACTGCACCGACCGGATCGATCAGAATGCCTTCCCACTGAAGAACTGAACTCGCGCGTCGATTCGGTCGAATTTGACGTAAAAGCGGTCCCACGACAGTGGGCCCAGTCACCATCAGGATCGCACCCAGCAGCCAAGCGAGCTGCCAGCTGAATCCTAGTAAGTACTTGGCGATTATCGCGGTAAGACACCAAGTTACGATCGAGGAGAATGCGATCAACCGAAATACAATCTCTGCTCCGCTACCGAGTTGACTCCAGCGAAGCGTCAATCCACCTTCGAACAAGATGATCGCGACGGAAAGTGAAACGATCGGAAAGAGGATGCGAGGCCCTACATTCTCCTCGGCAGTTGTCAGTTTTGTTAGGACCTCGTCCGGGGAGATCCAGAAACCAAGACACAACCCGAAAGCTAGAAGCAACAAGATGCTCGGAATCTGCAGCCGCCAAGCTAACCACTGGGCGATAATCCCCAGCAGCGGAATAAGAACTAAGAAAAATGGGAAGAGCTGATCGTGCAAAACCAAGTACCAGGCGTAGCGGAATGGCCGGCGGAAATTGCCAGAGTTAAGATTATGGCTTGTCAGTCGCAATTGACCAAGTCGAGGCAATAGGGCAGATCAGTTTCAAGCATGGAGGAGTGAGTCGAACGCTTTAGGGTCGGGCTGTTGATCTTGTGAGCCGTACGCCGTGAGGCGTTGGAGATTCACGGGCAAATAGGATGTGTACCGCGGTCATCTCGCACAAACCAGGACTACGAACAGAAGAATCCGCGGCTAAAGCCGTCGGCTCACAAACTGAAACTCTGACTCGCCCTAAACACGGCGACTTACCGGCTCTCTTCTGTATTACCGTCCGATTGGGACGCAAATTGTTGTAGTCCCCACTGGGTTGCCAAACCGATGGGAAACGGCGGACGATCGAGGTGGACATCCAGCTGCTCTTTGCTAGTAGGGTGCAGGATCCGCCCCATCGCGATCGCGCTAACGTATTTGATGATTGTTTCCTCTGGTGTATCTGGATCTTCGTCATGCAGTCGTTCAGCTAGTTTCTTTGCAAGTTTTCCATCCTGCGAGCCCGCTTCAAAGATACCGAGTCCCCAGATCGCTGCAGCCCTCGGTGGGGGCGCTGCATCCTCTTTCGGGATAAATTGATCCAACAAAGGACGAATCCGGTCGACACGATTGATGACCAGCGTATCGATGAGATAACTCAGTTGTAAAGCGTCGCTCCGTGGTAGCCAGTCCTTTGAGGCGAAATTGCGCTTTGTTAGTTTGCGCATTCTATCCTCGACCGCCTGCAGAGATTCTGCGTCAAGCTCCAGGCTTTGCAACGCCCAGGCAGCTGCGACGAGTGTTGCTTTAGCTTTGGCATCCAACATCTCAATCATTCCCGCAGCCAGACTCGATAACTTGGCTTCACCGATAAGAATGCAAACTTGTTCTATCGCCAACGGGTCGTTTTCCTGAAGCGTTTTGCTGCGGCCTCAGCGATCCCTTGCTTAAGTGAACCATTCGTCGCCAATGCAGCAAGGTGAGTCCTCGCCTGAGAACGAGTTTCCAGATTGATATCGCCAAGCGCTTCTTGGAGAAAGCCGAGGCTGGAATTCGCGTCCGATTCCACCGCAAACCTCAGTGCTAAACGTCGTGCGGCTGGATCTGGATGAACTAAGAACTGCTTCAAGTTTTGTCGGGCGATCTTCGGATGATGGCGTGTCAGAGTCTCAAATGCAGTGACTTGCGCGGCGCGGTTGCTTGAGTTGAGAATTTGGCCAAGTACTTCTGCGCTCTCTACTGAGGTATGCTTCTTAAGCATGTAAGCGGCAGTCAAATCGGCTCGGCCAATTAAGTTTTCCTTCTCTGCTAAAGCTTCGCGCGCCGTCGCTTCTAGTCCTTCGGTTGCAAGATTTCCCATACTCTGAGCCGCTGCAAGCTGAATTGGCAAAACGCTGGTTGGACTAAGGAAGCAAGTCTTCAGGGCTGGTAGGTCGCTCGTATCACCGTGTGCTCCCAAACCTTGTACCGCGAGTAGCTGTACTCGCAGGCTACGAGGTCGCTGATTGATGCGTCTTCGCCATGCGCTGATAGCCACACTACTGCGGCTATCAAGCAGTGTTTTTTCGACGAGCATACGAGTCTCGTAGTTTGACTCTTCCAAAAGCCATAGACGCTCCAAGTCTTCTAGAGAATTGGACATCAGGATGGCGGCTGAGACCAAGGCAGATCGAAAAGTAATGTCGAGGGCTTCGGTTGACCTGAGTCGATCTAGTATCGCCTCCTCAACGTCCTCGGCTTTCGCGATATTGCGCATCGCGATGTTGCGGATGATCTGCCGCGTTGCCACAAGGCATTCGAGCTTGCTCCCTTCGCGCAACGTGTCTGGATCAAGCGATAGATTGGCCGGCCTGCCCCGCAATGTCCAATCAACGTTGACCTCAGGATCGTGTTCCCAAGTGTGCTCCAGGCGGAAGAGTGGCGGATGAGTCTGTAAGAAGTAGGCGCTGTTCGGATCAGACTTCCAATTTGGTCCACGAAGTGCTTCTTGAGCGGCAGCCCAGCCAACTAAACACAAAGTGCCGAGAGATGCAAGAATCAGCTTGAGATAGAGAAAAGAATTGCGTTTCATGGTTGCACAGCTACGCGAATGGTCGCATGAAAATGACCAACATGCCAGTTGATGACCCGCGATGCCTCCTTGGGCTTACTGCTCACGCGAACTCTTACCTCCAAGATACCGTCTCGCACACTCTCTAAAACTTCGGGTTGCGTCAGAGTTATTTCCCAGGGCAGCGAGGGGCTATCAGTAGAAAGAATGGGTAACTCGCCGGTTTGTGTAAGAACCCAGATTTCCACTTTGCGTTGCGGAGCGCGAACGTCAAATTCGAGCAGAATTGATTTTGCCTCTGGCGGCAGAACTTCTACAGGCATTACGAATTCGAACAGTCGATCCATCCCTTGAGTCAGCTCGTCCCGCCAAGTACCGCTGCTGTCATCGTAGGCTGTGGAAGCACTTGGTTACTTGCCGCTCTGCCTCAGTTCGATCAGTCCGTAGGGCAACTCGACCTCCACGCCTGCTTCGGGGCGTTGCAAAACAACCGGCATACTTTGAAGGGAAGCTCCGATCTGTTTTAGCGCGTCTGGTGCACGGACTGTTTCGATGAGCTCCGACCAGCCACAAAGACGGCGAGCCGGCCGGGTCCTGCTCGAGTCGTCACCGAAGAGTGTCTGATACATTTCCAAGCGACGGTTTTGCTCTTCTGTCATAAGATTCGAAAGAATCCATCGCTGCTTGCCTACCTTGATCTCACCAGAAGAAAACAATGGCTTCGCCGCGCTGGAAACCAGCATTGGATTTCCCCGTGTGAACCACAAGATAGCATCCTCTAGCTTCGCCTGCCCAATGGGCAAGTTTAGCTGGAACCCGGAGCTCGTGAGCTCCGCAGAGACCGTGATGTACTCGCAATAGATCCTATAGTCGGACTGAACGCGCGAAACACCTGCCGGCCATGCATAGTTGCCTAAGGCCCAATTCCCGAAATCTGATTGTGATTGCTGAAAGACTCCGGGTGGGCTTTCGGATTCATTCGCAATGTACGGCTTTGTATTTCCTAGTCCCGTCCCTTGCAGGCGAACATTTCGAACCCTGTTTAATTTTAAGGCGGCTTGCTCGGTGACCTGTGCAGAGCTTCCATCGCTTGAGTATTCAGCCAACTGAAATCTTGAAACAATTTCGCTTTGGTCTGGATTGATGGAGTTCCTACTCATCACCATCATTGCAGCTACAATGACGGCTGAGATCGGAACAATCACTCCCATCGAAGCTAGTCGACCACCTGAGTATTGCACGACACCGACCGTGATTAGCACCAGGCAGTAGCTGCCTAAGACGAGTAACACCCACAGCCATGGAATAACAGCAGTCCCCAATCGATGAACTGAGTAGTTGACTTGCCTTGACAGAGGTGTTGGGTTACGAGCTACCCCAGCGATTGTCCCTGCGAGCTGTTTTGCCCACGGGTGCATCGTGTAATTCGAGTCGAGTAACGGGTCCCGATTTGCGGATTTGCTTCGAATGGAAATCCAGCCAGAGCTATCCAACTTCGTTACGATTAGTTGTCCGTAGCCAATATCGAAGGTAATGGCAGCTGGCCATTCATCGATGGAATGTGTTCCGTTGCCTCCTGCTTGCACGAGACGCTTCATCTCAATTGCCGAGTCGACATTGACGGTCCGCTCTCACGCAGCAAAATCGCTCACACGATCGCTAACTTCGACCACAAAATCATGCAGTTGGACGACGCCAACTTGCATCAGGCATTGCTCCGACGTTAGCAATGGCTGAATCCTATCGCAGTTAAGCTTGTCCAGCTGCACCCAGATCCGACCACCACGTTCCATGTATTGCTTTGCCGAAAGTCGCGATGCGTGGTCGAGCAAAAGCTTCGGATCAGACAGCGCGACCAAATCGAAAAGCTGCCATTGCTGCTGGTCAATTGGCAATCCTTCGTGCTCAAGTCCCACTGCTCGGCGCGAGTTTCCTGCATCAATCCGGGCGGCCATGATCGCTTCAAAAGTTTTCTGCTCGGTTGAAGGTGGAAGTGGCCAGTACCAAAACAGATACACGGGCGGAGGTGCTTCGATTGCGGTTCCCATGGAAAGCGGCGGCAACTGGCTATCCACCATGAAGCTGATTCGCCGCTGCTGTGGAGCGCCTTCATGCGTGGCGATATTGCCTCTTTCATCAAACAACGTCACCGCGAGGTCGAAGCGTTTGATCCTTTTGAAGCTCTCAGGGATCTCCATTGGCACTTCGAATAAGACGCGTCGTCCGGGCCTCAAATTGATCTCGCGCGCGGACTCCCTCCCAACTCGCCGCTTCCACTTTAGCGTCACTTTACCGCTCCAAGGCTCTTCGCCATGGTTGGACACACCGACACGAACAACAGTCATGCCACCAGCGCAGACACGGCTGCGAGTCGACTGTGTCAGCCCATAACGTTCTGCTCTACCAGCCAGAATCGAATCAATTGGGCATGTCAATAAGATCAACGGCAGCCAGAGCGATCGACACAGGTATTGTTTCATGTTCGATATCTAGAAAACCAGACTCAGCTAAGACGAAAAACATCGACGACAGCATACACATTCTGTCTTCGGCGCGATGCACAAAAATGCTGTTCGAGCTCGACCTTCACACGAGAGGTAGAGGATGGTCCGGATTCGCTCAAATTCGAAACCTAATGCTTGGTTCTTGAACTAGTGCCTTCCGTCATACGAAGATCGGAGGAAGGCCAGCGCAACGCGTCGGCGCATTTGGCCAGTGCGGTTTTGCCAGACCGAGCTCTAGTTTGAAAATTAAGTAATCGTATACGATCGGCAAAGTTCTACCCTGAGTAATGCAAATTGGCTGTACCGAGCTGACTGCCTCTGCGATCCAAAGATAACAATTGAGTGAGTTTCGTGGATGCTACAAGGCTGTTTGCTAGGTTCACGCCTAGTGTATGCATCTCTTTCAGGCAACTATCAGCTTGCTGATGTGCGGCTAAATACAGCTAGTTCCACGGTGTATGTCCTCTGTTGCCCCTACAGTTGCATCAAACCGTAGAAAGACTTGTGGAAATTAATTGTAGTTCCTGCAGCGCTCGCCTAGACGTTCCGTCTCACCTGCTCGGAAAAGCAGTTTGCTGTCCTAATTGTCAGCAAGACTGTCGCTCCTCAGCCGGTCCAATCCGTCGCAAGCACGACGCAGAAGGGGCAGCCCGCCGCGCCCGCAGGCCAGCAAGCTCAAGGATCGAGCAAGAGAGTCACGATCAGCTGTCCAGGCTGCGGTACACGTCTGCAATTCGCTAAGACTGCTTCGACCAAGTCGATCAAATGTCCCAGCTGCCAAAAAGTACTCAAGCTGAAGAGTTCTCAGTCGTCCGCCGCGCCGGTGCAAAAGAGCAAGCCAGTTGTGGTCCAAGAAATACCAAGCAGTGCACCGGTACCCAAGTTGGTAGAGACCCTTGTCGAGCCGATTCAAGAACCACTCGCAGAGTCAGTCGCTTCACAATCACTTGTTCAGCCATTAGATGCACCATTGGGTGATCCTTTAGGAGACCCAGTAGGCAGCAATCCTTCGAGCACCGGGGGTGATGTGGACTTGTTTGGCGGACTGCCATCAGACATGAACGCAGTTGGACCGGCTTCCAACTCCTTTGCAACACCCCAGCAATTCTCACCTGCACCAACCACCAGTTCATCCGGCAGCATTCGCCACAGCAAGGGAGCCTTTATCTCTGGTCTGCTACTGACCATTCAGACTGCTGTGAGACTCCTAACCTGCCTCGGAGTCGTTGCGATGGTCTTCAGCTAGCGACTACCAATTACTGGGGTGCTCGGAATGATGATATTGGGCCCGAGTATGTTCGGGCTTGTTCACCACGTTGCCATCCTTGGCGGAGCCATTCAGATGATGCGCGGCCGTACTCTGGTTTACGGCCGCACCGTTTCGATCATGGCTGTTGTACCACTAACCGTAATTGCCTTCGGTCTCCTTCCCGCTTTACTGTTTAATCCTCTCGCACTCACAGGCGGGATCTGGAACATTTGCATGCTCTTTTTTAGATCCACCGTGCAAAGCAGTTCACCGGCTTCCCCTCACAAGTCGTCGGCAAGTAATCCCTTTCAAGCGCTCGGGAAGACTTCCACGGGTTCGAGGGGCTCTGACGAGAGTTCCGGAACCGGTATGCCTATTCTGAACATCGCTGGCGGAGTGGGTTGCTGGATTTTGGCCATTGGCTTGGGAATCGTGGTTTTCTCCAATCTCGGGGAAGCAAGAAAACCAACGAAAGCTATTGCCGGTGTCGTGTTCCTTGCTATTTCTGGGTTCAGTCTAGTGGCAACTGGTGCGAGTCAGATGCGAGGTGACGGATGAACAATGAAATGATTCCGACAATCACTCGATAATGCTTACCTAGTGAAGCGAGCATTGCATAACTCAGAAACGCATCAAGGCGTGACGATTCAGTACGATTGATCGTCACGCCTTGGGTCGTATTCTGTTCAGCTGGCTCGGAACTTATCGCCCGGCAGAGGGCGAGAAGATTCTCAGCTCTCCACTTGACTGAGCGAAGTTACTGCTGAGGACGCCACTGCGAAGGGGCTTGTTGCTGAGGCGGAACCTGTGGTTGAGGCTGTTGGTGGCCGACTGGCCGCCCTATAAGTTGCTGGCCGTTAATTGGCTGCTGACCATGCGCTGGCTGCTGTTGAGTTGGTGCCTGGGGAAGCGCTGATTGGTGAATCGGCGTCGCTGCCTGCTGAGGCGCCGGTGGAGTTCCATACAAGTCTGCATTAGAGATTTGCAGGCGCTTCATTTTGTTATAGATGCTCTTTTCGCTGATACCTAAACTGCGAGCGGAAGCAGCTTTGTTGCCATTGCACGCACGGATCGTAGCGATAATCGCTCGACGCTCGATGTCCGCAAGCGCGCGACTCGACAAGAACTGATCGATGATTGCGTTCTCGTTCTGGGCGTCTGTTTTTACAGGCAGTTGTTGGTCGAGAACAACAGCTGCTTCGTAATTCTTTGGTTCGTTGTATAGGATGCCAGGATTCATTTTTATCTGCCTTTTCTGCCAAGAAACACTTGCTGCTTTGATAACCATCCGACTTGAGAAGCGTCGCCATAGCTCGGCATTAGCTACGTCGCCTCATTGCGGTGTCTGGCAGTAAATGCGTCGCAGCATCGTGTTCGCATTCGCGATAACCAAAATGCAGTGTCGCAGTGACTTCTCTAGTCCGACCAGACAACGAATACTAGGTTGCGGAAGTTGTTGAAAAGAAATCGTGCGTAATCGACGCTATTGGAATTGAGAAATTGGCTGGAAGAGTTCCTGTATGCGTTACCATCGTTACAGGAGGACTCCTTTGCCTGGCAGCTCGAGGGTTTCAGGGTGATTCGGTGAATTTATGGTAAGCGAAGCTTCACTGAACGACAGTGGAAGACTGGGTCTCGAAGACGGAGTTCTCAGTCAGGATACGGGTCGGCAAAGGCGCCGAAAGCACCTAGGCCTCCATCAACTTGCAAGTCGGTGGCGTTTACGAAACTCGCATCTGCACTAGTCAGCCACAACACGGCGGCTGCGACTTCCTCTGGTTGCCCAATCCTTACAAGTGGATGACGGTTGGCAAGCTCCGCTTCACCGCCCTGCTCTTCAATACTCGCTCGAACCAGAGGAGTATCTATAGCACCTGGTGAAACAGAGACGACACGAATCCCCTGGCGTGCGTATCCCACGCCCCACTGCATAGCTTGCAGGACGTTGGCAGCTTTGATCGGGCCATAGCAAGGAACCTGTCGCGCAGTGCGATGAGCCTGACCGCTGAAAAGGTTGACGATGATACCGCTACCTTGCAACTTCATCACCCGCACCGCATGCTTGGCAAGGAATGTGTAGCCTGAGAAGTTGACGGCCAGCATCTGATTCCAAGTTGAGGACTCGATTTGGTCGAGTAGGACGTAAGAAGCTGGAGGTTGAACCGCAGCGTTATTGACCAGCACATCAAGGCCTCCGCCGATTCGCACGGCTGCTGATACAGCGCGTTCACAGTCTGCTTCCTGGCTGGTGTCACCTAGAACGAACGTGATTTCACTTGGCAGCTCTTTCGCACCCGCATCAATGTCCATGCACAGAACCGTTGCTCCACTAGCATGAAACGCTTCAGCGATAGCTCGGCCAATTCCCTTGGCGCCTCCATTGACAAGTACACAGCGCCCTTCGTTGGCGTACTGAACTGCTCCGCTTGGTCTATTCATGTTGCGTTCGCCTTAACAATTCAGCCGTAAAAGTAGGGCCATAGTCCTCAATTGCCCCATCGCTCAGCCTCAAGGCTGGCGTCCAACCAAATGAGTCTTCATGCACTCAGAACCTAATCTGGAAGTGGCTACCAATACACCATCCCCACCGAGGATACCTTCTCCTCCATCGCTGCCAATTGCCTATTCTAGATCGGCTTCTCGTTTGGGCGCGGCGAAAACCAACTCGGCGATTCGCCGACCATCATCCCAAAACTGTCCCGTTCCGTTCGGGTAGTGGTCGGAAAAGCTCTATCGCTCCCGCAATTTTGCAATGAGAAAATTGCTTCGATCAAGTGCTTCTTAGGAAATTTCAAGGCTCTATTGTATCTCTATGAACGCAGCGCTCACGTGTTTCCTAGTTGTTCAACACACTCTAGTTTCATCCAAGCGCACAGCTGTTACCACTACCCCGGTTGATTGATTAAAAAATTGGCCATGTGATCAAAGAACTGTTTCAACGTCGCTTCGGCTCCGGTGGGAAGCTTCGCTTCTTCGAAAGCGTGATCCATCATTTCCAGCCAGCGGTCTTTGGCGTCTGCGTTGATGGTAAAGGGCATGTGACGAGCTCGCAGCCGTGGGTGACCTCGCTGTTCGATATAGGTCAGAGGGCCGCCAAAGCGATAGATCAGAAAGTCTCGTAAACGTTCCTCCGCGCCGTCCATCTCATCGCTAGGGTACATTGGGCCGAGGATATCATCACTGGGTACCTGAGCGTAAAACGCGCGAACCAGACGAGTAAATCCTTCTTCACCGACGAC
>PKCQ01000674.1 GCA_002862265.1 Planctomycetaceae bacterium
GATCGCTGGTAATCGTTGGACAAACGAATTTTTCGATGTGACTGACAACCAAATCGGTGCCCGTGAAATGACTCGCATACGGCCAAGACTCTGGGTTATACATCGTGTCGGTGAGATCGCGGCAAAGCACGACTTGCTTGCCAGCCACCGATAGACGCCGCAAGCCAAACGGCCGCCCCAGCACACACATGTTCGTGTGAACGCCCATGATGATGATGTGATCGATTCCCCGAGCCTGAAGAATGCTCCAGATCTCGGTACCACTGTCGCTGATGTAGTCTTTATCTTCATCGATCTCAATCCGCGCAACCTGCGCTTTCCATGGTGATCGAGGATTGCGTCCGGTAGCCGCCAGCCGATCTACCCACAGCTTGTGCTCGAGCGTCTCGTCATCCTCGCCACCATCAGACTGGTCGACGGGGTATGCCGCCTTTTCCTCACTTGGAATCTGATCACACCAAGTAGAAATATCAGCTGGAAACTTCTTGGCCGCTGGAACTGCTTTGGCACGTAGTCTAGATGGATGCGAGGCATATGTTCCCATACAACTGCTCGGAGCATGAATGATCGTCACACCTCGTTCACGAAGTGTTTTACAAAATGCATCAATGGGCGGAGCTAGCTGCCCAACTCGCCGAACGGCGTTCACACAATGATGCGAATCCCACATATCGCAGACAATCGCGGCAGTCGCCTCAGGGTTCCAATGCACGTCTGAGAATCTCAGGTGATAGCGGCCCGCGTCCGGACTGACCTCGGTTTGATAACGCGTGGTAAGATGAAGCGTCGGTTGATGCTCACTCCCTGCTTTTTCTTGGGCAGCTATGAAACTGCCCGCAAAAGTCAAGTTCACAAGAAAGCAATTGAAGAAGACGCGACTTCGAAGGAAACGCACCATGACATGATCTCCGCGAAAGGAAAGAGCGGTTGAGGTAGGTGCTTGTATTTTGGCTTAGGTCGCCATGCTTTTGTAGCTCCCCGAGCGAAATACCAGCACGACGCGTGAGCGAGTGAGTCCGTCATCTAACGATTGCCTCAAGTAGTGCTATTCTGTGCTGCCACCCGCATCAAGGCTTCGAAGTAATGCACTTAATTCCTTGTCGGAGTTGAAACTCCAGTTGCGAGGAGTCTTGATCGAGTGAACGGCATGGACTTCGCTTGGTTGCTTCTCGGCAAATTTCGTTATCCATCGCTGCAAGGAACGCTCGCCGTCGTCAAAAGCAGCTCGTAGCGATGGCTCCAACGCAACTCGATAGAACGCTGGCATGGGTTGAAAGCTCTTTTCCTGATCTGTGGAAGCGAAACACGCAACACTCGCTTCACGATGCCGCAACTGCTCAGACCACTCGGCTCGCCAGCGAAGCAAGTCGCAGGGAAGAAGCAGTAAACCCCGAGAAGCTGATTTAGATTCCTCATAGCGTTCGTGATTAATCGCGGCCAAAAGTGCAGAAAAGGGCCCGCTTCCAGGGCACTCGTCGACCAACGAAGCGATGCCCAAGTCTGCGTAACGATCCGATTCGTCCGCTACGACTTGAGTCGCGTGACCCGCCGATTTCAACTGATCGATCAACGAACACAATTGTGGCTGGCCATTCGTTACAACTCGAGCCTTGTCACCGCTGCTAAATCTTTGGGACCGCCCGCCTGCCAAGATATAAGCTCTCGGAAGCTCGGCAGTTTGCGTTGGCGAGACTTCTTGCACTTAGCTTGCTTCCGAGCCCGTGATTTTCGGTCGCATATCGGTACCGAGCATAACAACGATCACCCAACCGATCATAAAGCACAAACCACCGAGTGGCACGATCGCCCAATGCCCCATCACGTCGAGCATCGCCATGCTGTAGAGCCCTCCGCTGAACAACGCACTGCCTGCGAGAAAAAAACCAGTCGCCAGGCGACGTTTCTTCGAGCTAGCTTTACCTCCAAGCAGACCGATGGCAAGAATCGCGAGAACGTGAAACATTTGGTAACGCACGCCAATCTCGAGCTGATCCACCTTCTTGGCAACTTCCACTTCACCGAAGCCTTGCGCCGCCAGCCGGTCCGGCAAGCCATGCGCACCAAATGCTCCAAGTAAAACTCCAACAAATCCAAGTATGCCGGCTAGGACTACGGTCCAACGAATCAATTCATTGCTCCGGTTAGGAAATTATCTGAAAGGCCAATATTTACAAACTATCACGAATGCGTTGGGCCAACTTCTTCAAAGCGCCTTCCTGATAGCCTAGGACTGCATCGATGATTGTACCCTCGCGATCGGCAAGCACCGTGGTCGGGTATCCAAAAGAACCGCCAACCATCGTGAACCGGTGACGCGACATGGCTGTAGCATCGCTGTACGTCGGAATCGGCGAGCCGTACTCCTGAAGAAACTGGGCGGTCTTTTCCCTCAGCCCAGGCAGATCCAACTCGGCTTCTGGTGAACATGAAACGCACAAGATCCGCACGTCGTCATTCTCCGCGAACTCGCTCGCGAGCTCCGCAAACTCGGGAAACTCCTTCTGGCAAGGTGGGCACCAAGTCCCCCAGAAATGCACCACCGTCAATCTGCCTTGCAAGGAATCGTTTGAAAAAGACTCACTCACGTTCAGCATTGGCTGAAGATCCATCAGTGGCAACTTCTCACCTACCAGCTTCGCTTGCGGTGGCCTTCCAATAAACGCCAACGATGTCAAGCCAATTAACATAATAATGCCGAAACCAGCCACCATCCCATTAGCTGAGTGAAATACCTTCTGTCGAAAGCTCGGCCCACTGGGGACTTCCGGCATAGACGGTTCTAAAAGCTTCCCGATTACTGCGTGTGCACCAGCTGAATCGCTCGATTGGCCAGAAGGGGATTCGTCAGGCATCTTGATGGCTCTTCGTCTGTTTGGAAAATGCGGGATAGTCGAAGCTCGGTCGGCAACCTTGCCTGCCCTTACATTATGATCGATCTGCAAGTTGGCAGAAGGTCAGTCTACGAGAGACAAGATGACGCAGCCAGATAGGGATCCCCACACCTGCGAATCGCGAGTTGGCGATTCCTTGGCCAACGAAGCAGTATCCGCAAAGACCTCCTTGCCTGAATGGGAGGTTGAACAGAAGTACTTTGTCGACGACTACGAGCAACTGCTTCAGGAGCTAGCTGATGGAGGATTTAAGCGCAGCCACGAGGAAGTCCATTGCGACATGTACTTCCAGCATCCGTCTCGCAATTTTCGTCAGACCACCGAAGCATTTCGGCTGCGTCGCGTGAACGAACAACTTTGCGTGACTTACAAAGGCCCGCGTTTGAAAGCAGAGGTCAAAACACGGCGTGAAATTGAACTCGCATTGGTAGCCAGAGATGAAGCCCACTGGCAAGAGTTACTCGGACACTTGGGATTCCGCGCTCTACCGGAAGTACGCAAAACACGAGTCGTTTTTCAACCTACAAATGATGACTGCCAAGGATTCGTCGTGACGCTAGATCAGGTCGATCAACTCGGTCAATTCGCCGAGATCGAGAAAATAGTTCGCGATCCAGCTGCCCTTTCTGAAGCGCAGAAAAGCATCGAGGAGCTCGCCAGTCGCGTTGGATTGATGAGGGTGCAGAAGTTGAGCTACTTAGCGCAACTCCTTCAGATACTTGGACTTGAGTAGATCCGCGACAGCGATTAAGACTCTCCGCCCAATCGATTCTCGCCGAATTGGCACAGCGCTTGCAACAACCTTGTTCGTCACGAAAACGAGCACTGCCATGTTGGCAGGAACGTTTTTGGTCGAGGCACTTGCAGGTTCTTGGCGCCATGAATCAGAGCAACCCTAGCTTGGACAAAAAGCTACACCCGAACGCGTGCACCAATTCAAAAGCGGAATTCGGGTGAAATCAATAGCAAACCAGTGTAACAGGAGAGCAGAGATGAAAACACGAAGCGGTTCTTGCAATAGCGGTTCCTACGATTCTATAGACGAGTTTTCCCAAGATATGGAGCGAGTCTTCGATTCTATCCTGGGTCGCACCGTAGGCTCTGTCCTGCGTCCCGGTAGCAGCGAGAAGTTCGTGCCAGCATTGGACGTCGCAGAAACAGGCGATGGATTCGTAGTCAGCATGGATTTGCCAGGAATCAATCCAAATGAGGTCAAGATCGAGATGCACGAAGGGAAACTGAGCATTTCCGGTTCTCGCAAACGTTCTGACTCCGAAAATACCAGGCTACACCGTATCGAACGTAGCTACGGTAGCTTCCACCGTGTGCTCGGATTGCCAAGCGAAGTAGATGTTGCGAAGATCGATGCCAGTTACGAACACGGCGTACTGACCGTGTCACTGCCGAAGATCGAGAAGCAGCAACCTACGAAGATTCAAATCCGCACCAGCGCGAATTTAAGCACTCGTTGAAGCGTAGGCTTCATCCGATTCCTGATTTTCAGGCTTGCGATCAACGATCGATTCAAAACTCTGAAAAGGACCGCCGAGGTGGTCCTTTTTTTCGTTTTCGTTAGCAATACTCTGAGCGAAAGAGAATAGGGCTAACATGCCTGAAGAAGTACCTTTTACAGATCAACCGTACACGGAGCACGGCTCCCGGATTCGAAACCTCATCCGCTATGGGCACGCGCCAGCATCATGCAGAATACTAGAGAGGATGGCGTCGAACACGGATTCCAACTTCGCCATATCGCGATCTTCGGCTTGGATCTGAATGAAGTAAGTCGCTTCATCTGCATCTCGTTCCCAAAGCAGCAGATGCGAAGTAACAATCAAGTCCAAGTAGACGAAGCTCAGTGTAACTCCTTGAAGGTTGCTGTCTCCGACGGCTCTCTCGTACTTCTCTTCCTCGATCTCATCGTAATCAGCCTCCATTGCTTGCTTTGCTTGAACAATCGGATCTGAGTCTTCATCTGACAACTGAGAAATTGCCAGGAACGCCCCCTCGGGACTCTCGACCATCACCGTTTGTGATTCAGGCTCTTCGTCGCAGCTCCAATTGTCAGGATAGAGAAACGAGATTCCGAAATTCTCAAATTGTTTTGGCATGTTCTCGCGGAAGTCCTCAAAGGATTTTTCTTTCCGCCTCGGGATTAGGAGATTTTTGCTAGCAACTAGTGCTCCATTTCGGAGCGCTCTTACGGTGAGCAATAGGAATCCAGTATCTAGAATTGCTGCGCGATTATGGATTTTTATGCGTTGATTGTAGATTCCTTTGCTGATTCCCAGAAGATCCCGAGTTCCTTTTGCTGCGAATTTTGCTCAGCCTGGTTTTGCTGCTCCCGCTACATTGCGGATGTAGGTCACTGCGTCTGAATCGTCATGAACGCAATCTCGGTTCGGCTCGGCAGTTCTCCTTGCGAGGTGCAGCTTTGCTTCAGCAAGAAAAATACTCCGAGGCTACGCCAATGTTTCAAGAGGCTCTGAATTTGAGTGAAGCCGACGAGCGAGCTCAATGGGGTATGGCCGAGGTACTTTGGCGCGAGGGCAATCGTGAGGAGGCGATCGTCCACCTCTCGCGAGCTATCCAACTCAGCGGAAAGAACCCAGAGCTATTGGTCCGGCTGGGTGACATGCATTTGGAGCTTGGTAATCTGACGGATGCAACCGAGCAAGCGGAAGCTGCCCTCAGAGTCACCCGAAAACATGAGGGGGCCTGGGCACTCAAAGGCAAGATCTACCGAGCTCAAGAACGCAACGAAGATGCAATGGACTGTTATCAGCGCGCCTTAATCTACAACCCAGAGAACTTTGAAGCCCGCATTGCTGTCGCTGACATCTACCGTGACCTCGGTAAGCCACAGCGTGCTCTAGCTACAATCGAACGACTTGCCGATAGTCACGTGATCGAGTCCATTCCAGCGCGAGCTTGGATGCTCAAAGGCCTCGCGCTTGCGGACTTGGGAGAAATGCTCGATGCCGATAACTGTCTTTACGAAGCTCTAGTCCGCGCAGAAGACAACGCCGACTTGCTGATCGAACTAGCGGAAAAGCGAATCGAACTCGGGCATGTTGCCGAAGCGCGAACTGTTTTGGCGCAGATTATCTCTCACAATCCAAATAACCGGCAAGCTCTTCGCCTCCAGCAAGCTATCTTAGATTCCGCCGTCAGATCGCTTCCAGTCGATATGGTCTCCGGAACCAATCGCTATGCGACCGAAAATCTGCCTCTGAATCCACCAAAGCCATTTGCCGGACCATAATTCAGGAGCTAAATTTCCAAGGTCTAAGTCCCGAGTTTGCCTTCTGGCAGACGACCTCGTATCGGAACTATCTTCAGAAGACCTGTTGTTTTAGGAACGATCACTTTGCTCAAACTGCGTTGAGCGCTCACAAAGGAGGGCACAGATGACAACGTTTCAAGATGGTCAGCAGCGAGAAGGTTTCGTTGACCGACGTCAATCCCGCGGAGGTGCTGCTCCAGGGGTAGAACGACGTCAGTTCACGAATTCCCATTCCGGCCTTAGCCCTGATGCCCGCGAACTGGCTGAGGCGATTGACAACTATAAGATCCGCAACCACCGGCGATACATTACATTCGAAGAAATGCTGCAAGTCATTCAAGGGCTCGGCTACGAAAAACAAGCTGCCACCGTTTCTTAGCACGACAATTCACTCAAGTTAAGCACTTAGCAGTAAAGCCAAAATTTCCAAAAAAGAAAATCGGCTTGAAAAAGCTCACTCATTGACGAGCAACGAATTCAAACGCTCTCGCAAAACAACTCCAATCACCGTTCCTTTGGGATCAGTGATCTGCGCCATGGGGCTACTGCTTCCCTGCAGACTTAGCAGCGTTTGAATCGTAGAATCACTCCGATCAACACTTAGCACCGGCAACAATTCGAGCCCTTGTCGGGCATAGAGGACAAGATCCGCCACGGAAAAGCATCCAACAAGCGGACCCTCAGAATGCTCCTGCACGCCGACATAATTTTGCTTGCGTTCCTTGGCTACCTTCAGAATTTCCTCTGTAGTTGCTTCTGGTCCCACCAGCGAAATCGCTCTCAAAGGAATAGCAAACTGTCGCACCGGTCGCACGCCGTAGGTAAACAGATTCTGAGCCAACTCGCGTTGGATCGGAACAAGAATCCCTGCTTCTTGTCCTTCCATCATCACACGCTGTAATTGCTGCCGTTCGAGTGAGAGCTTTGACTGCGCTCCATCGGCACCAATTAATTTCTGCCATGCCTTCTCAAGTAAGATTACGACGATCGACATTGGCAAGAAGAGGGCTGCGCAAACCACCATCAATGGAGCGCCTCTGGTTGAGAGCATATAAGGCGCATTGTAGTACAGGTATTTCGGTAGTAGCTCGCCATAGATAAACAAAAACGGTGTGGCAAGCACAGGCAGAAAAGTCTCGACAACTCCAGTTCCAGATAGAACCTGCTGCCCAAGTAGAACCAATCCAAGCGAGACCAAATAGTTGGCGATGTTGTTGCCGATCAGAACAGTTGCCACCACGATCGTCGGACGTTCGACGAGCCACAGCAGGCTACGTGCAACCAAGTTGCCTGACTTGGCGTCCATCAACAAACGCACGCGAGTGACCCGATAGAATCCTGTTTCACTGCCGCTGAAAAAAGCGCTTAAGAAAATACCGGCTAATAGCAATGCTAGCACGGTGATCATGAGCGTCCCTCCTCACCACGAGCATCGACACGCACCAAGATCTCACCTCGAAGCCCCGCGTCGAGCACTTCGAGCTGCAAGCCTTCAAACTCGCAGCGGTCACCCTTCTCCGCGAGGCGGTGTAGCTGCTCTTGGATCACACCGCCGATCGTAAGACTTCGGCCCTCCAATCGACGCCCGAGAACGCGTTCCAGTCTCCTTAGCTTGGTCATACCAGTTGCAATCCAGACGCCTTCCGACTCAAGATGAATCTCTGCCTGAGCCAATGCAGGCTGAGAAAGCGAGTGGTCTGCTTGAAGTACGGCTTCGAAAATCTCCTCCCAAGTCAAAATCCCCACGGACTCGCCGTACTCGTTCACCACCAAGGCAACGCGTTTTCCACTCTCCTTGAGTTTCGACAGCGCGTCGGCAACGGAAGCACACCAAGGCACCACCACCAGCGACTGTTGCAAGCCAGTTAGATCCTTGGACTGGTCTGGCCGAATCGCAGACAAGTCGATAACTCCGTGCACATCGCGCCCCGCGGCATCCGTAACTAGCATATAGCCGCTGGGAGTACGTTCGCCACCAAGCTGATCGATCGTGAGCGGTGGACGGAAACTGCGATACTGAGTCCGCGGTCGCATCCACTCTTCGACGCGAATATCACTCAAGCGAATGACATTCCGCAGCACTTCACTTTCTTGATCGAACAAGTGCTCGTCCTCGGTAGACAAAGAGACTGCGCGATCAAGATCCGAGATCTCAAGGTACGCTTCCGACTTAAACCCGGGCCACAGGAGTCGACGTGAACCTTCATTGACAATGCGCACCATCGGCAAGCAAAAATCAATCAGTCGTAACGCAAATGAAAGAGGCAGAACGACCGTCCTCGCGACAAATATCGGATAGGTTACCGACAAGCTCTTCGGGAAAAACTCGCCGAACACAATGATCGCCAGCAACGCTAGCAGCGTCAGCAAGGCCGCGTAAGTCTCGTCCAACTGAATAGCGGCTTTGGAAACTAACGAGAAATAGGCGATGTTGATTCCGAGGTTCCAAAACAGGATCCCCATCAGCAGCCGTTCAGAACGGCTCAGCAATTTGGCCGCTGCACGCTCCGAAGAACTTCCCTTCGAAAGGTTTCGACGTTGGCCGGGAGTTAATGAGAAATACGCGGCTTCGCTGCCTGAGAAGAATCCACTGATCACCAGCAGAAGTAGAGCAGCCGGCAAATAGGGCCATATCTCAGTCAACAAAAGCTCGGTTCCGATTCCAACGAGGGAACACAATTCACATATTGGGATTCGCCAGAATCCCACTGACTTGGGGCGTCCGACGTTTCTAAAGTCTACGCCAAGAAGCGATGGATGTGATAGCGGATAAGCCTAGCACTGCCTGTAACGGCAGATCATGCAAGACTATCCGTCTTCATCCTGTGACCGCGATTTACCCATCGCAAAATCAAACTCACTCAGAGCCGGCACAATCATGGCGAGAGCCGCAAAACCGTAAGCCGCGACGACGACCGAGAACACGGTCAGTTCTTGATTTCGCAGGATAAAGCTCGTGATCGCAAAGAACGTCAGAAATGGCAAGCCAAACGCAGCTAGACCGATCGCTGGACTCGGGTTACGAGATCCCATCGCAACGTACAATCCCGTTCCGCCACCAAGGATAATTGCTAAGAAGGGTGGGAGTTGCCGCGCGAAAGAGCCTCGGAAACTAATCATGATCATCATGCACGTTGCAACGCCAAGGAATAAGAAAAAGAGTGTTCCTAGACTTGTTCCAATTGCAGTACGACTCTGGGCGTAAATCATTCCGCAATGGATTCCGAGCATCGCGGAGAAAATGTCCATCACAAGAAGTCCGCCGATCACGAACACCAAATTTTCTGTTGTCAGGCCGCCTTGAGCCCACAAGTAGCAGCTAAGTGCAAGCGGCAGGACAACCATTTCCTTAGTGACATAGAGTACACCGACAAGCTTGCCAAACAAAAACTGAGGCGGTGTGACCTGCGTAGCCAGCAACAAATCGAGTGCTTGACCGTCTCGTTCGTTGGTAATCGAGTTCACCCCCAACGCGTTAATCATCACAAAGGAAACCGCGAAGAAGGGAGCGAGGATTCGGGCCGTGAGAGGGATCAACTCTTCAGCTAAACGACTTTGACGCAGAGCTTCACCGGTAGAAATGGTCCAGTACACGCCCAGAACCGCCGCGGCGAAAAGCGCAAAGTACCCGAGCCGGATCAACATCAACTTGCGACCGTAAGCCCAGGTTCTCATTTCTCGCCAGAGGACTGGATTGTTCCACATCTTCCGTGGAGCCCGAACCTTCCAGGTTCTCTTCGGCAGGGCCTTGGTTTCACCTGCTACTTCGGAACCTTCTCCGACAGATTGGATGGCGTAGTCTTCATCCGGCTCAGATGCTTGTGGACGCAATTGTCTAGAAGGGTTCCAAACACGAAGTCGTAACACAGCGATGGATGCGAACAAGAAGGCCGCGCCGAGTCCCAAAATGCAGTGAGCAGCTGGGATTCCGCCAGGAACTGGAAGCCATGAAGAGCCGCGAATCGGCTGGCAAATCTCCCAGAGCGCTCGAACTGGACTCAGCAACTCTGCCCACTGTGGATCAAGAGAAGAAATCGCCCCAACAGCAACGGCTTCGCAGAAAACGAGCCAACCCACAATCGTAATCAGGGTGATAGCGAGTGTCTGAAATGTCTTCTCACGCCAAAATGCAATCACATTGGCCAGAGCACCACACCAGCACGTCGTGACGGCAATGACTGCGGTCGCCAGGAAAACTTGATTGATGCTTACACCGCCAAGCAGCGAAATCAGTAGCTGCAGCGGAAGTGCAGCCAGAATCAGAACAAGGACTCCGATCAAGCAGGCGAATAACTTGCCGAGGACGATTTGAGAGCTGCTCATCCGAGTCAGGAGAAGCAGGATTAACGTCCGTTTGTCCTTCTCTTGGCTCACATTGCTGGCGGCGGAGACAGCCACCAAGAACATAGTGATGATCAACTCCAGTGGAGCAACGGTCTGGAAAACCAACAGTCCGAATCTCGAGAGATCACCCACATTGCGAACTTGTTGGATGCCGGCGAGCAGAGCCCAAGCAGTACAAACCAACGAAAACAGCACCAACACGAAAATAACGCGTTGGGCGTAGAAGCGAATCTTGCGAGGGGCAACAAGCCATTCCCTGGCTAAGATAGGTCCAAACATTGCGGAGAAGATTTGCCTGTAAAAATCAGGCTTTGACTTGCCTGGGTTCAAGGGATTCAACAGATAAGGAATCTGTGCACTGCGAGTTCGAGTTGTATTGCCGTGTTAGGGCGGAAGGCGAGTCAGAATCGACCAGTTCAAATTCGTTTTCAAGCAGTATTACCTCACGCGAAAACACTTTCCATTGGTAGAAGCTCCTCTGCCGTTCACTTACAGGGGCGAACTACTGGTGATTGTAGCTGGCGGAATCAGTGCGCTAACTTCTCCCCGCCCCATCTGAGGCGATTTTTGCCCCATAGCGGACCTCAACCATCAGGTTCCTTTTCTTCTTACCGTCTTCTAGTCCTTCGGAGGAAATGGCTTCGCCTCTTTGGCAAGCTCCAAAAGCATCGCGGCAAGCGAGGACTGCAGACTAAATGTAACAGGATCAACCTCGCCACGCGGCGGCTTCGCGGGATCTACCTCGACCGCCTCCCCCACTTCCAGAACCGCATGCAGAGGCCGTTGAATGGTCGGCAAGTCGTGCACATCCTCGTCCAATCTTTCCACCGTCTCGAGTACACGTGTGTCGGTCGGATTGTCCAAGTAGTCGAGCGGATATGCCTGAATCGTCTGTGCATAGTAGATATCCGCAAAATGTTGCCATATTTGATCGCGTTCCGCCTGACCATTCGCCTTCGTCAAGACCGGTAGAAGCTTGGCTCGAAGGTGCTTCACGCGAGGCATCAGATCTCCAGCCTGCGGCTTGCCCAACCACTGCTCTTCGAGCGGCGCAAGCAATCGCTCAATCAACCCCTGCTTTCTTCGTACAAGCGACCCCGACCGTGCTGCGCCGAAGTATTGAATCTCTCGCAGCGAAAACAGTGCTTGGCTGAGTCGCTCCAACCGCGGCAACAGTTCCAATTGAACCGCCGGCTCCTCCCAAGTCAGACGCCGCTCCAACTTTTGAACCACGGGTTCTACTGCCTGATTGACGTCTCCTCGGAAAAGGTACTTGATAGCGACAGGATGAATCACCACCCTGCCCTTGCCCGCTTTCTCCTTCTTGCGAGCCGCGGTTCGCGCCAAAAAGGAAACCCCATCAAGCAAAGGTTGAACATAGTCATTCGTTCGAAAAACCGTGCCTTCTGGAAAGATGACCAAAGGCCGAATCGCCTCGCTGACTGCCTCAATCGCTGTGTCCAAGGAAGCTCGATCCGGTCCCTCGCGATACACACTAAAACCGCCACACATCCGCATGGCAAAGGCTTTGAGCCGCCCTTCATTAAACAAATGCCAACTCGCCATTGCAAACAAATGCGTCGCTGCTTCACGTGCCACCCAGCCGATGGCCAGGGGATCCGCATAGCGGCAGTGATTGGGGGCGAGGATGATACCATGGCCAGCAGCCAAGGACTCTTTCAATCGATCTACGTTGCGAACTTCGTGCGAAGTGACGCCTTCGAAATAGTTGAGATATTTGTCCGAAATCTTCAGTTTGTGAACAAGACTTGGAACCCAATTGCCCCGATGTGGAGGCACGAACTTGTAGGGTTTTTCAACAATGATGTTCTGCATGGTGCTTCGAAATCATCCAATTGCAACAACAAGCCGCTCGCGCGAGTCCCTCCTCGCAACCTAAGTCAAATAGCCACGAGGATGTGATTGATGCCAGTTCCAGGCCGTCGCCACAATTTCTTCGATATCCGTGTAGTGTGGCTCCCAACCCAGCACCTTTTGGGCTAGGCTGCTGTCAGCGACCAACTCCGATGGATCTCCTGGACGACGCTCCTCGATCGTAGTAGGGATGGAGTGCCCAGTCACGCGGCGGCAAGCCTCGATCACGGACCTGACACTCTGGCCAGTACCTGTGCCTAAATTTAATTGTAAATTGGTGCCGTGCTCAAGCGAGCCGAGTGCCTTTAAGTGCGCGGATGCAAGATCATCGACGTGGATATAGTCACGGATACAGGTTCCATC
>PKCQ01000673.1 GCA_002862265.1 Planctomycetaceae bacterium
GGGTCTGACTTGGTATATGATCCGAATCTATTTCCACTGCTCAACATTTGCGCCCGAGAGCACCTGCACCCCGGCGGGAGAATGTATCTGAGCGAACCGCATCGTCATACCGGCGATAAGTTCTCAAGCTGGATTCGTGAGTTAGGCTGGGAAACGATCGAACACGACATCGATCTGAACGATGATCGAGTGCCAGTGCGAATCTTCGAGTGCTGGCTAACGTAATGGGATTCGCCAGAAGTCCAAGAGCTCATCGCTCTCTTGCGAATTGATTTCGTAGACATTCTAAGAAAGGAATTCTGGCGAATCCCAATACGTTCAACTACGCGTCGTCACATTCAGGAGCGTTTTCTTCGGCAACCAACGACGCATACTTCACATCGTAAACACACGATCGGTTAACCAGTTTTGTTCGAGCAAGTTGCACTAACTTCGGGGATCGAGAAGCTAGCAAGCGGGGCTCAAACCGTAACGGGCAATTGCCTCATGGTCGACGGGGTGAATTTACTTTGGCCACAATTCACACATGATTTTTTTTGCTTACACTAGAGCTCCAGAAAGAAGTTTTTCCATGCCTGGAGGCTCACGATGCTATCCACCCGACCAACTGCAAAGCTTGCGATCACCTGGTTTATTCTGGCGTATTGTGCAGCTCCAATCATTTCTGCCGAACGCCCCAACATCATTTTGTTCATCGCAGATGATGTGAGCTGGAATGACTACGGTTGTTATGGAAACAAGCATGCCAGAACGCCGAACATCGACAAGCTTGCTACCGGCGGAGTTCGATTCGACCACGCGTTTCTGACCGCTAGCAGTTGCAGCCCTTCTCGCGCGAGTATTGTTACTGGCCGTTACCCGCACAACAACGGTAAAGCAGCTGAGCTACATCTTCCGATCGCTGCCAATTTGCCATGGTTCCCAGAGTTGCTGCGTAAATCCGGTTACTTCACGGCGCTCGGCGGCAAGAACCACATGTATGTGGATGACAAGCTCGGTGCAGGAGACCAACCGCGAGCGAAGGCATTCGACTTGATCGACGGCGGTAGGACTCAAGGTAACAGTGGAGGCCATGCTAACTGGCTGAAGATCACCAAGGAGCGTCCGAAGGACAAACCGTTCTTCTTCTGGTTCGCCGCCTACGATGCTCATCGAGGCTGGGACGCGGATCGACAATGGCGAGAGAAACAGTATGGTGCGAAGCACTCAGGCGATCAGGTTCACGTGCCACCATTCTTGGTATCCAACGCCGATACTAAGGATGACTTGGCATCCTATTACAACGAAGTCACTCGTTTCGATCATTACATCGGAAAAGTTGTGGATGAACTTGTGCGTCAAGGAGAGCTCGACAACACGCTAATTTTTGTCTTGGCCGACAATGGACGGCCTTTTCCGCGAGCCAAAACACGCTTACATGATTCCGGCATGAAAACCGCTTTGGTCGCACATTGGCCGAATGGCATAAAGGATCCCGGTGCAAGCAAAAGCTTGGTAAGCATCATCGATCTCGCCCCGACGATCTTGGCCGCAGCTGAAGTTTCGCGGCCCTCCACGTTTCAAGGCGTTGGGCTTCAACCTGTTTTTCAAGATCGCTCGGCATCGGTCCGCAGGTTTGCTTTCTCCGAACACAATTGGCATGACTATGAGGCTCATGGTCGCAGTGTCCGCGATGGATCGTTCCTTTACATCAAGAACAATCGTCCCTATCAACCATTACAAGGTCCAGCGGACTCCGTGCGTTCTCCATCCCACCTTTCACTCCTGGCACAGAGAGACGCCGATTCGCTGACTGCGGCTCAAGCTGATGTCTTTGCAGCACCTCGAACCGCAGAGGAACTATACTTGGTCAATAAGGATCCGCATCAGCTGAACAACCTGGCGAAGGATTCGGAGTACGCTTCAGAACTCGCACGACTGAGAAAGATCCTCGATCAGTGGTCGGACGAAACTGCCGACAGCGTGCCAGCAAAGCTATCAAGCGATTCGTTTGATCGTCTAACCGGCAAGAGCATCGACAAGAGCCAGAGTTTTCGCGGCGTTACTCCTGGAGAAGATCGCCAAGCTTGGAAAGTCAACGCTTCGGGCCCTCGATAGGCAACTACAATCACGATGCGCAAGCGAGTGAGTTCTCTCGCGCGGGCATCAAACTCACTCGCTTGCGCATCGTGCTTGTATGAGTTGCCTCTTACGACCGATCGCCATAACACACTACTTATCCTTTAGCGCCGCGATGATGACGTCGACGTCATAGACACAGCCGCCCCAAGTGCCGCCGCGGTGCTGTTGAAGAGCGGCCCAGAGTTGCGTGTCATCAGGCAGACGCAAGCCAGGAGCAAGCTCCGGATGCGATTCTCGTTCCGTAAGTAGTTGGTCGGCTCCATCTCCGACCAGATTTACACTTCCGGTCATTACTTCGACTTAGTCACCATCTCGCAACTTGCCAAGTGGACCTCCAGCTAGTGCCTCCGGACCAATATGACCAATACAAGCACCGATGCTACCCCCCCCGAGAAGCGGGCATCGGTCAGGATCGTCACCTGCTTGCCCCGAGAAACATATTTCAGCGTTGAGGTGAGTTGATAAGTTTCCTTCAAACCGGTGCCCAAGGGTCCGCAACCAGCGAGCACGAGGATATCACCAGGCTCCAACTGCTTATTGCCCCGTCCTTTAATTGCCGCAATCGCTGCCTTTTCTGACGTAAAGAATTTCACAGTCCCGCGATGGCGAAAGACTCCATTTTGGTCGACAACCGATGGATCGATAGAAGTTGCCTTGATCACCGAGCCTTCGGGACAGAGATTGCCGAGCGGAAACACGACGGTACTGGTCAAGCCAGCTGCCTTGGCTTTGGCAGGTGGCATGATGACTTGATCGGGATCTACGCCATATCCCCGCTGAAGGAATTTTCGCAAAGAACGACGACGTTCGCTGGCCTCCCACTCGTCAAGAATCTCATTCCAAGTGCGATTGAGAATCGTGCGGGCTTCGCCGTGAATGACGCCTAACTCGCGCAGGTACAACATGACTTCGGGGACACCACCAGCGAGATACATCTACACCGTCGGATGATTCACCGGGCCATTTGGCAAGACATCTACAAATCGGCTCACTCGGCGATTCGCTTCGTTCCAATCTTCGACGGTTGGACGATTTAGACCGGCAGCATGAGCAATAGCAGGAATGTGAAGGAGTAGATTGGTCGATCCTCCGACAGCGGCATGCACGATGACTTCATTCTCGATGGACTGTTGCGTCAGGATGTCACCCAAGGCAACTTTTTGCTTTGCCAGGTCCATCAACGCGGTTGCCGTGTCGAGCCACTGGGCTGTCCGCTGGGTGCAAGGGCAGCGTGTGGTACGGTCATGCCAATCGCCTCGGCAACAACTTGAGTCGTCGCGGCAGTGCCCAAGAACTGACAACCACCTCCGGGACTTCCGCAAGCACGACAACGTGCTGCGGCGGCATCCTCGAGCGAGAGCTCGCCGTTCGAATATCGGGCGCCGATGGTTTGCACTTTGGCCGTGTCTTGACCGGAAATCGGCGGTAGTGTGACTCCGCCAGGAACAATAATACCTGGTAGATTCTTACTGCCGGCCAGTGCAATCATCGTGGCTGGCAAGCCTTTGTCACAAGTCGCAACGCCAAGAACACCTTGGCCAGTTGGTAAGGAACAGATGAGTCGACGCATGACGATGGCTGCGTCGTTGCGATAATGCAACGAATCAAACATGCCGGTCGTACCTTGCGAACGACCATCGCAAGGGTCGCTGCAGTACGCCGCGTAGGGGATTCCCCCGGCTCGAGTGATTGTTTCCGCAGCAGCACGGACTTACAGCCCAACCTCCCAGTGCCCCGTGTGATATCCCAGGGCGATACGACCACCATCGTCACCGCGCAGCCCACCCTGCGTGCTCAGGACTAAGAACTGCGGTCCCGACATATGCTGCGGATCCCAGCCCATCCCGGCGTTCTGAGTCAGACCAAATAGATCACCGCTCGGCCAATCCTTTAGCATAGAATCGGTCAGTGCAAGCTGCCCTGAAGGTCCAGGGCCCTCGGTCTGAAGTTGCTCTCCTTCAGCTTTCGAGAACTGAAACCATTGCTGGAGGCTTTCTGTCACGGGACCTCCATTTGCCGATCGCTCAGCGATCATAGCTATGTTTGCTACACGGGCGAGCGGAATGGCTGCTCCGCATCGGTGAATTTCTTTATCACCGCTAAGAGCAACTAGTCGTCGATGCCCTTGTACTCCGCGCCATTTTCGAGTGCGAAAAGAAACCCTCGGCCAGCAACGTAAATACGATTGTTGGCTACCACAGGGCTAGTCAGTACCGAAGTTTCCATATTGATGACGTCGATCTGATTCTTTTCCTTGGACAGCTCGAAGATCAATATGTCTCCATCAACATTTGCGATGTAAACACGATCCTTGACGATCATTGGCGAGCCCCAGCAGCCAGAGAACATATCCTCGGTCCAGAGTTGCTTGCCAGTCTCCGCATCAACACAATGAAAGATACCGCTGAAGTCTGCGACGAACAGCAAGCCATCTTTGATAGCTACCGAGCCAATAGTTCGGTGCATTATCTTTTCGAAGTCCTTAGACCCATCACCCATGTAGTGCCAGACTTCCGCCGAGTTGGGGTTTTTGACCTCTTTGTCGCCTGCTTCAGCGTTGTAGGCCTGAAAACGAATCGAGGCTTCGCTCCGCCCAGCAGCATGGGTGACCAGAGTCGGGCTCACGTCGCCGGACTTGGCAGCATCAATGCACCAGAGATGCCCTTGAGTGTCTCCGTATTCAGGATCCTCTCCCACAGCGGCAAATACTTTGTTGTCATGAACAACAGGAGTACCAATGAAGTAGGCACGGGTGCCAGTCCCTCCCTCCTCATAGAAGGATTCCTTCGGATTGCAATCAAACTTCCACAATAACTTCGACTTGCCGCCTTCTCCGTCGGCATCAAAGCTATAAATCCAGCCATCACCGGCTGCAAAAATCACTTGCTTGCGTCCCTCGATCTCAGCATAAGCTGGCGAAGACCATTGGCCGTGCAGAATGCCTTCTCCAACTGAATTGTCTGTCCAAAGCACTTCCCCCGTGTCACGATTCAGGCAGATCAGGCTTGGAGCCTCAGGTGCCGTGACTTCGCCTTCTAGGCTCGCACCATTGGAAGTCGTAACGAAAAGTCTGTCGCCAGCTCCGGTGATCGAGCAGGTCGCCATATACAACTGCTTGACGCCGAGCTTATTCCGCATGTCCAAAGACCAAAGCACGTCGGCCTCGTCTTTATTCTCGTTCGGCTCGCTCTTAACACCATCATTGGTTCCATCGTGGAATCCATCCGCGTCCAGGCATACGACTTCGCAGCGGTTGGTCACATACCATACTCGATCACCATCGGCGAAAGGTGAGCAACAGACTCCTTGATGAGGCCAGTCTGCTTCTTCGCCGGCGTCGAGCTTCTTGTTGGAGTGCTGCCAAAGTAGTGAACCGTCCTTCTCATTCATTGCGAGCAACACACCTAGGTCCATCGTGACAGGCAATCGCTTCACATAAGCAGCTTCGTTATTCGTCCCCACGAAGACTCGACTGTTGGCAATAACTGGATTGCCATAGGCTTCTGTCCCAATCTTGGAGAACCAAGCAACGTTCTCGCCGCTGGCCACATCCCAGCTTTCCGGAATGTTTTCCTGCTCCGAAACACCATTGCGATGGCTGGAACCCATCAACTGCGCCGAGTCTTTCTCGCCCACTTGGGCGTGGGACACAGATGAAACTACTACCCCGGTCAGTAGTGCAAGCGTGAGGATTCGCTTCGAAAATTGCATTGTGTTTTTCCTAGATATCAGTCTGTTCAACTTTGGGGTCCGTTCTTTATCGGACAATTCTAATTGGCCGGGGCCAAGCGGACGAGGCCAGGATTCTCACGGGTAATCGAACGGATTCGTTATCCTCAACGTCGCAGCCTCGATACAAAATTTGCCACACAGGTTGGATTGGCCTAGTCTGATAGAACCCGATCCAGCGGCCAAGGCTACTTCAAATGCCACGAATGTTTTTGCTCGCACCGATATTAGTCTTTTTTGCAAATCCCGCATGGGCACACGAACTTGAGGATGGTGCGGTTGAGCGTGATTGCCAAATCGTCATTTTTCCAGATAGGGTCGAAATTCAGTACTCGCTGGAGATGAACGCCAAAACACGAGATCAAGTGGCTTTGGCAGCAAAGGAATCGAAAGGAAAATCCAAAAACTCCGAAAAACGGACTGGTTTGCCGAGTTTTCCGACGACTGATCCAGAGGAGCTTCGCAAGCAGTGGGACGACTTCCGAAAGGAGTTTGCTACGACGCTCGCCGAAAAGATAGAAGTTCGCATTGATGGGAAGCAAGCAAAGCCCATGCCTGCCCGAAGCGAGACGATCGAAAAGCACAGTATCAGTCTAGAGTTCGTGCTGACGATTAAGCACGTTGTGACTAGCGCCGGCCAATCGATTGAAGTAACTGACAAAAACTTCACCGAGAATGCGGGCTATCTTCGAATCGCCATGAAGGGGCGGCGCAAGGTCAAGATTGCGAACTCCACTGTGCCGCCGATCGTTTCCAGCTTGGAACGCACGCCCTGGGAGGAGTTTACTGTAAAACAACAACAGAAGCGTAGGCAAGCGAAGGCACGGTTTTTTCTGGCACCCTGAGTATGCGGACTCACGCTTCGGGTTGAGATTTCGTCGCGAGCTTCTAACTCAGAACGCTACCGAAGTTTCACTTTCGCGTTCGGTGCTAGAGCGTGTTTGGGCGGCGGATTGGTTTCATCGAATACGCGCATTTGCTGAGGTGTTTCGAGAATTGTCTTGCTCTCATCGAACAAGTCGGTCGTCGCGTTGAATACTCCCTTCGGGTTGAGACGAAGGTGTTTGACCAAGAAGGGATACATGGCTTGGCGCTTCATGAACTGATAACCATGTTTTTGATTTGGGAAGTGAGCATTCTCAACTTGGTTCTCTGCCTCAAACATGGAATACACTCGGCGAATATAGGGATACTCCACAACGGGCGTATTCTTAGTCCAGTCGCCGCCCACGGAAACTAGCAACATCGGACGCGGTGCGGCCAAGGCGGCAATTTCAGCATTGTTCGTTTCCAGGCTCTTCGTTTTGTGGATCGGCATTCCACTTTCACAGTTGCATCCACCGAAGAAGTGCGCGGAAACCATCACCACAGGTGCAGCTACAGTGACACGTGAATCCAACGCGGTGAGTAGAAAAGTCTGCGTTCCGCCACCAGAACATCCTGTCACGGCAATTCGTTCTTTGTCGACGTCTTCCAGCGACTGGACAAAATCGATCGCGCGTATGCTACTCCAGGTCTGCAGCGTAAGTGCTTGCGGATGACTATGCTTCCAGCCAATAAACTCCGAATCCCCAAAGCCGATCATATCGTAGGAAAAAACAACTGCCCCCATGCGAGCCAGCGTCGCGCATCGATGTTGCTGGTCAGGACGATAACGACCGCCTTCTGGACCGCGCGCATGACCGTGAGGACACAAAACTGCTGGGTAAGTCCCCTTCTCGACGGGGCGATACAAACTGCCGTAAACGAAGAATCCAGGGGCCGCCTCAAAACCTACGGACTCGACGGAGTAGCCCTTGTATTGACGTCGCTTGTGAATCTGAGCGTTGAGCGGAGTTTGTTCCGGCAGTGGCGATAACTTGGCTCCCTTTAGGATCTGCGCGCGAAGTGCCTCTGCTCGTTGCTCCCATTGAGCTTTTTCAGAGAAGGTGGAGGCCATCCGCTTTAGCTGCTCGCGAGCGTCAGCTTCACTGTGATAGTTACCTTGGCAAAGGATCACATCTTGGGCGAATAGGTCATCCAGGCTGACTGCGAGGCTTACAAGTAAAAGCAGGGCTCTAAAGATGCAATAATTTGTTGTCACGAGTGACATAGTAGAAAAGATCTTACAGCTAAGGAAGGGTGGGCAGGAATGCAATGAGACTGTCATCTTATCGCATGCCGACGACTTGCTGTGGCTCCACTCGGCGGCTTATCGCGACCTTGTTTGTCGCGTGTTCGATAATCATATATCCGAAGCGTGGCGTGTTCGGTTCTTGACGAGATAGCTGGACCGCAATCAGGCAAATAACGTCTGCAAGAAAGCTCAAGATCTTGCACAAAGAGAGTCTCGAAAGCCGTCGAGTACCTACAGCTAGCCCTAGCTTGGATGATTCAGGAATGGGCAGCGCTGAGTTGCAGTTCTACATCAGCGAGACGCCGAGCTACTAGCAACGGCCGCCCTGAGGACAAGCGATCGAAACTGCGTTGCAGGCTTGGCCGAAGGCGAAGTTGCAGTGTTCATCTGGAGCTACCTCCGGCAGCACGGAGTGGGCGTGAAAGGTTACAATCTCGTAGCTCTTGGCGAGATCGATGAGGTTCTAAAAGCCGATCGAATGGAAAGATTCAATTAAAAGGATGACAACCAGGACGGGGTGCTGGCTTCGAATGAAATTCCTAAGTTGCTGCGGCGAAGACTCGAGAACGCTGATGTCAACGATAAAGAGGTTTCTTTTGAGGAACTGGAAATGTACCGAATGCTCACAAGGCTCGAGCAACTTGATGACAGCGCGAGCAAGCGATTACAAAGGACGAAATGTCGGAGCGACTTTGGCTCAGACTGGGCCAGTACGATGCCAATAAAGATGGGAGCGTAACTAAAGAGGAGCTTCCTCGGCGACGAGAACCACTAGATCATTTCGCTCATCTAGCGGAAATGGCGGCGCGAGAATTTCGCATGTTTCGCTAGTCGCCCCCGATAGAAGACGGCCAACCTAATTGCGTGGTTGCTTCGGAGCCTAGACTGAAAAACGTTCTGTTTTCCGATTTTTGGAATGTCATGCGTGACACGAGCTCACCCCAAAACCCCTGCAATACTCTACGCACTCCACCAGCAATTCACGCTATGTGATTTAGCGGGTGGTGTTTGGCACTCAGGCCGGTAAGGAATTCCGCAACCCGGTAACATCCGAGTCGTAAGGCGGCTTTCCCGATTGCAAAATGCGATTGGCCGAGCAAACACCAAGTGCGTACGGTAGTCTTGAGTTGGAGTAGAAAGGCAGAGGGCGAGTCAGAACGCCACTCGAAGTTCGTTCTCACGCAGTATTTCCCTGCGTGACTACACTTTTGATTGGTAGAAGTTCTTCTGCGTTTCGCCTAAGGTTTGGGATAGAAATGGTAACGATGGTTTCAGCTGACAGTTCTTCGGCCGGTAAAAAATCAGGCTTCCCGTCACGCGACGAAGTGCTGCGTTTGATTGAGCAAGCACGGGCCGGTGAGACCGAGCCGCTAGGTCAGTTACTTGAGTTCTACTTTAACTACCTAACCGTCCTGGCGAGCACTCAACTCGACCACCGGTTGAGGAAACGGCTTAGTCCATCCGATCTCGTGCAAGAAACCATGCTGGCCGCGCACAGAGATTTTCAGGCTTTTCGTGGTAACTCTCCCCAGGAGCTCGTCGGTTGGCTCAGGCAGATCTTGATAAACGTACTGCATGGGGCAATCGCGAAACATGTGAAAGCTGGGAAGCGAGACATTCGTCGCGAAGTGTCCATCGACCAGGTGGTTTCCGGTGTCGACCGTTCGGCTGCCAACTTGGCGTCGATTCTGCCTGGGAGACAGGATTCTCCAAGCAGTCCGATTCACTGCGAAGAGCGGGCTGCAAGCCTTGCAGAACACCTAGCGAAGCTGCGGCCTGATTATCGCGACGTGATCATCCTGCGAAATCTAAAGGGCTTGCCTTTTGACGAGATCGCGGAAGAAATGGGGCGTAGTTCTGGGGCTGTCAGGATGCTGTGGCTTCGGGCAATTGATAAGTTCAAGGACACATTTCAGACGGAGGTAGATTCCTAGGCCCGAAAACGGCACACACCTCCTCTTTTCGGTCCTTTTGTCTCCATTCGGTGTTAGAACTGCGGAATTCGTAGTAATGCAACTACGTCAAAGTATGGTGCAACAAGTCCTTTGCGGCGTGCTTTTCAACGTTGCTAGTGAGAAACAATGTGAATGCCTCAAGTCATTCAGTGAGCGAACCCTCACTGTTGCGCGGCCTATCCGAGCAGCAGCAGGTTCGACTTACAGAGCTACTTGATCGCTATCTTCAAGAGCTTGAGCAAGGCAACACGCCCTCGCGAGAGAGTCTGCTCGCCGATCACTCGGATCTTTCGCCGGAATTACGCCAAGCACTGGATCTGTACCTCGACAAGCTCGGCGAACTCTATCAGATGGTCGAAGGACGTCCGGCGACGCTGGGCAGCGACCTTAAAGGCAAGGTGCTTAGCGATTACAGACTGGAGGAAGAAATTGGCCGCGGCGGGATGGGCATCGTCTTCTCGGCATACGACACTTCGCTAAAGCGTCAAGTTGCCGTGAAGCTGCTTCCCATGGCGGCGATGTTGGAGCCCAAGTACGTAGATCGCTTCCGTGGTGAAGCGCAAGCGGCAGCCAGCCTTGAGCACCCGAACATCGTTCCGGTGTATTCGGTCGGCGAAGAAGGAGGAATCCATTACTACGCGATGCGATTGATTTCCGGCCAGTCTCTGGATAAACGTATTCAAGCTCATCGTGAGAAGGGCACGCAACCGCCGTCGCACTCAGCCTTGATGCAATTCGCTGATATCGCCGAAGCGCTGCATGAAGTGCACCAGTACGGAATCGTGCACCGAGACATCAAGCCTTCGAATCTACTGTTGGATAACTCCGGCAAGCTGTGGGTTGCAGACTTTGGTTTAGCGAGATTCCAAGCCGAGTCAGCCCTGACTCGCACAGGCGAGATGATTGGCACGATGCGATACATGAGCCCAGAACAGGCTCAAGGACGCGGCGAGCTCGTGGATCATCGTAGCGACGTATACTCACTCGGGGCGACCCTTTACGAACTGCTAACAAACAAGCCCGCAGTACCGGGAGAAGAAGGTCCAGGGCTGCTACGAACACTTACGACACAATCGCCGACTCACCTGCGGAAGCTGCGGCCAGATTTGCCAGCGGATTTCCAGTTGGTTCTGGAAAAGGCGATGGCGCGGCACCGTGACGATCGTTATGCGACGGCGGCTGAGTTTGCAGCCGACTTACGTCGAGCTGCTCGCAACGAACCAATTGCCACCAAACTTGTATCACCGATGGTGCTGACAGCTAGGTGGATTACGAATCATCCTCGTGCCGTATCCATACTTATTGCCTGCGCGGCCATGTTTGGCTTGTTTATCGCGACCGGCTTTTACATGCACAATCGCCTGTTGGCCAATGCGTTAGACAATGCCTACCAAGAGCTTGAACAACTGCAAGCACTCGAGACCGAAAAGACGATCGATTCCCTGGCTATGATTCCGGGCGCCGAGGGCATACGACAGTCCTTGATTAAGAGGCACCTACAGCACTACCAAGATTTCGTCAGTCAGCCGTTGGTCGACAAAAAAATGCTTCCCGCTCGCGCAGGAGCCTATTATCGCCTCGGGATTTTCAGTGAAGAACTCGGAGAAGTCTCCGAAGCTCTACTCTACTACGGACAGGCTGAAGAGATTTACGCGAGTTTGGTTGATGCAGACGAGGTACGAAACAGAATCTGGCTCAAACGTTCTCAGAACTTGAATCAGTTCACTTTAGCATTGCGAAAATCTGGCCAGCATTCTCGAGGCGTCAAATTGCTTGAGCGCTGGATTGCCGGGATGGACGAATACGCCAGCCATACTCGGCTACCGCCTACTGTGGCCCATCAGTATGGGCTCTCACAAAACAACTTTGGTCTGCTCATGCAAAAGATGCCTGAACAGAAGCAAAGGGCTAAAGCAGCGTATTTGCAGGCCATTGAAACGTTGGGGCAACTGAATGAACAAAATCCGGACGATTTGGAGATCATTCGCGTCCTTGCGGCCACACGCCACAACCTTGGATCACAGCTTGCCAAGGAGAACAATCAAAAAGATGAATCGCACAAGTTACTTCGGCAGGCCTACGAGGCTCAGTTGAAATTGGCTCAGGCCTCAGACAGTCCCCTTCGGGCCTCGATCGATTTGGTCGCTACCCATATTAGTCTTGGCAACCTCTACTTGGATAGCGATCCGCGGCGTGCGGCAGTGATCTTTGAAAACGCAGTTGCGATCAGTAGGAAACTAGTTGAGATTTCTCCGAAAGTGAATGACTACCGCCGGGATTTAGCGGTATCGCTCTCCAATCTCGGAATGGCTCATTATCGGGCCGGCGATGCCGAGCGAGCCAAAGCTAACTTGAAAGAGTCGGTGCACTGCTATCGGCTGCTGCGGCAGAGCTATCCTGATCACGACGGATTACAATACAGCCTTGGTATTGCACTGAACAATCAGGGCATTATTCTGCAGCACATCGGTGAATCGCGAGCTGCAGAGGACGCTTACATTCGTGCCGCTCGGCTGCTAGAGGAAACGCAGCCCTCAGCAATCGAAGCACTGAATAATGTTTACACCAATCACCTCCGGATGTTACGGAATGCAGGAAGGGAAGCGGACGCCCTAGAGATTGAAAAACGGCAGTTAGCACTGAACACGAGTAAGCCATGAGTCAGCCCAACCACAACACAAAACGTCCAGCTTTACGCAGCCATCGCAAACGATTCTTGCGCGTCGAGCTTCTGGAAATTCGCAGCTTGCTGGCTGGAGATGTGTTCGGATACATGAAT
>PKCQ01000677.1 GCA_002862265.1 Planctomycetaceae bacterium
GCCCTCAAGCTCGCCCTTGAGCGCTTGCTGCAGCTTGCCAGAATCAATTTCGAGCTTTCCGCTCAAGTTGATGTCGATGCCGATCTGCGCGAGCCGATTCAACGACTTTCCGTTGGGAACCAACGCTCGCCCCCGTTACTCTAACGGCCTTCCTAGACCTGATCGCAACCCACTCAAAAATAGCTTTTGATAGGTAAGCCAGCTGAAATTTTCTCAGCTCGCGAATGCGTTACTTCCGCGGGTGAATATCCAGATGGGAATGTGAGACAGTGTTGAGTACGACTAACCTTCGTACTCGTCGTCGTTGAACAAGGCAGAAATCAAGCGCGCGAAAGAGCTCTAACTATGGGCGTTTCAGTCCTGCTGCGCATTTATGCGGAATGGCCGAGCTCAACATTCCGTTTACTCGTGAATGTTCCGAAGCCTAACGGCGATGCGATCGACCGGCATCGACGGCTGGCTCGCGCCATACGGTTCACAATTCTTCTACTAAGGAAAGGGGTTACCGGACCGTCTCTTTCTCTTCAGATTTCCGTCGCAAGAGCTCTTTGGTCCCCAACTCCATCTTTTCTGTTGCTTTAACTTGCTCTTGCTGGGCGAGCAACGCATTCAGACTCTCCTGCAAAGCCAATAGTTCAGAAAGCGTCTCTGGTACATCTTGCTCCGTTGGCTCGACGGCCAGCCCCGCTCCAAGTGCCTGCAATTCTTGAACATGAGAATCAGCTGACTGAATCTCCCGTTCGGTCGAAGTCGAGGCAGTTAAATTCGAGGGCGCATGGTTTTGCCTTAGCAAGCTAGCAACCTGATCCATATTGTGCTTTAGAAAGTTGTGGATAGTTGATTCCGCGTGACCTTCACTCTCCCAAACACATTCGAACCACTCAGCTGTCGAATCCATCCAAGTGACTCTTATCCACTCTCGATAATGGTTGATCATGCCGGTCAAACTTTGCTCAAATCAAGAAATGAAAAGGTTACAACTTCTTCCGAGTTGTTAACTCTGCTGTGAAACCGACACGCAGAGATTCACCAATGAAATTTGCCTTACAACCGGTCCTTCGTCAAAGAAAAAGCGTGTTGTTTTCTACCCATGTGCAACCGGGAACTACAGGAAGTACCCAATCCACGTCAATGATGGGGCTATTGATGCGTGTTGAACGCAGCTGGCAATGAATCCTTCAAGGCGTATTGCTCGGACAACGCTTCCAACTTCACTCTGGCACGGATTCTTGAAAACGCCGACGACCTCTCATTGAACCTGGAACAATGCCAACCACTGCTAAGATGAGTCGCAATGCAAGAATTCGAAGATATTGCCGACGGAGTTTTCGAATAGATTGGCATCGACACGTTTTCTCTCGTAGCATTTGGTTGGTTCATACCATCGTAAAGCTGGGGCTCTACCGCTCCATTCCCGCGACCCTTTGCACATGCTTCCGGTGGATGTGCATTAGTTAACCTACGACAACTGCGCGCCTGGTAATTGTGCGATGCCCAATCAGCATTCACTGCGTCTCAAACGCATCGTGATTCGCCGCATTTCACTACTGCGATGGTAGTTTTTTGCGCAGTCTCAAAATCACCATGGCTATGCTTGTTCAACCAGAGGCCACAGCATTTCATGAATTCAAACGCGCACAGGCATTTGCTAGGCTGCTAGATCCTACCGGCATCAAAGGCTTCAGCTCAAACAACTGCTTGATGCATTTGCATGATTTACTTCCTTGAATAACGACGCAGAAACGTAAGAGAGTTCCCGCTTTTCAACTGCGGCTCGCCGCATGGGGTCATAAAACTGTTGTAAGTATTAAGGTCGGGTGAAGGTGCAGACGTCCCACTACTCACGCGACTTCCACTTTGGCTGCCTACTGCCCGGAGGTAAGAGATGAGTAAGATTCGCGCCATCGTTAACAACGACAATATTCCCAGCCCGCCAGCTGTTGCCATGACGCGCTTGGACTTGGTGAATAGTCCTGACGCTTGCCTTAAAGATAGTCAGCGAGTTGTTTAAACCGATCCCAAGCTTTCAGCTAGGACAATCGATTACACCAACTCTCCGATGATGGGAGCCAAGCGGACGATTTCTAGCCTGCAGCAAGCAGTTGTGGTGCTTGGCTTGCGATCCCTACGCTTGCTTTCGCTTTCTTTTTCATTGGTTGAACAAGACGAAGAAGCGCAGTTTGACTTCAGTAGGTTCTGGCGGAACTCCCTAGCCACGGCCATCGCTAACAAACGTCTAGGTAGAAACCGCGGCGAAAAAGCAGATGAAGATTTCCTCCTTGGCTTAGTCCGCAACGTGGGTGCGATCGGCATCGGCTGCATCTACCCTGATTAACTCACATCGCTCAAGGAGTTGCATCCACAGAGCCGTGAGGTGAAGGAACAAGAATTCTTTGAAGGCAGCCGTTACCAGATCGGCTCCAAGTTGCTGGCAAAATGGAACTTCCCCTTGCACATGTTCGAGCATCTTAAAACTATAAAGGCCGTGACTCCAATTGTAAGAGCCTACACATGGCAGAGCTGCTAACTGAACTCGTCACTTCGGCTGAGCCAGACTGCTCCCAGATCGAATTCGTAAGAAACGAATGCTAAGAATTCTTGGGTGAGGGAGAGGAAGAATTCCACGATACCTTCAACGCCATCTGCAAAGAGTTTCGCGAATATGAGTCGCTCTTCGATGTTGATGGAAGTGTTGATTCTTGCGTCTCAATCGAAGAACTTGAACAGCGCGAAAAAGATGCGATGTTCAAGCTCTCTTTGGGACTTGAAACGGAACTCCAAAAAGTTTCAGAAGAGAAGGAAGAACTCAAATCCAGCGTTCTGAACGATTCCCTGACTGGCTTGAAGAATCGTACCGCCTACGACATAAAGCTAAGGTCAGCACTCGACTATCACCAGCGGAAAAGAAATGGCCTTTCGCTGGTTTTTATCGACGTGGACCATTTCAAATCAGTCAACGATACCCTCGGGCATGCAGTTGGAGACGCCGTTCTTCGCCAAGTAGCTGAAACGCTTCACGCGACTTTGCGTAAACATGGCACAGTCTACCGCTACGGTGGCGAAGAGTTCGCAGCGATTTTGACCGACTGCTAACAAACTGACGTCGAACATGTTGCCGATCAACTCCGTTCTGCCGTAGAGGCTAGGGAAATTCAAGAACTCGGCAGACGAAAATACGTCACCGTCAGCATCGGCGCTTGCTATATTGACGGTGAAGATCGACCTCTGAATGACCTCTTTGAGCTAGCCGATCGGGCTTTGTACGAAGCAAAGGAGTCTGGCCGCAATCGCTGCATCATTCACAGCACAAGTGAAATTGTTACGAATCAAGTCTCGGCCTAATCGGCCTGATGAAACCCTGATTTTCTCACATGTCGTGTATCAAAAATGAGAGCGGCTCACTGACCAAACCAGCCTTCTGGCTCTTAACGCAACGATCGAAGCCGCTCGAGCTGGTGAATCTGGCAAGGGATTGGCTGTTGTTGCGAACGAGGCTAGGGTGCTGGCCGCCGAAACCGCAACAACCGCCGATGAGACTAAAGAAAGCATTGGTGAAATCCAGGCAAAGATCTCTAGCACAGTGAATGTCAGACAAGAAATTGCGGACGGCATCAGTAAAGTGTCTGCTAACGCTACAAGTGTGGCCGCATCGGTTGAACAGCAGGCGGCTGAAATGGTGCAGATGAGTGCTACAGCTCAAGAACTTCTGACTTTGAGCCTTTAGTACAGCTCAAATCTCAACTCAGTACCTTTCAAGCCTGAGCCAAACGAAAAGACCTTGCAGGTCAGTTCTTCAGAACTGGCCTGATTCTATTTGTTACGCAGGAACGCTACATCCAAGCAATCACAATGCTCTTATCCGATCAAAGCTGCTCTCATTCCTTCTCGCCAGGAATGAGGGCCTGAGCTGTGCGATCACCAACTCGAAAATAGCCAAGCGACTCTTTTGTCTTGCTGTCTCGAATCATCCAGACCGCACCAGGACGCGTTTGCTGCCGCTTACGTTGCATCGGAGCAATTTCACCATAGGATTTTGTTCCACCTTTACGGTCCATCCAAACCAGCTCGATGTTTCGTTCGGATTGATTGGTGAAGAACACCGGAAAAGGCCTACCATCCGGTTTCGAAAGTGGTGCTGCTTCTTCGCCAAGTAGCTGCCACTTGAGCTTCACCAAAGACTCCACCGACGGTTCCACGCGCTCAGCAAACTGTTGCGGCGCAGACTTCCGAAACCTTTGCAAGAGGTTTTCGAATTCCGGGTCAATTGCCAAGTTCTTCCACTCGAAAGGGTCAGCCGCGATATCGTAGAGCTCTTCGCCGCCACCTGCATAGTGGATGTATCGCTTGGTCTCGGCACTGATTGCGTAGGACTCAGGTTTCGAAAGGTATGTGACGGAAAGATGCTGCCAATCAGGCGACCGCGGATTCTTGAGCAAGGGCAATATAGAAGGCCCATCATGCTCCTTCCGGCTTGGGAGCCCGCAAAGCTCTAACAATGTGGGATATAGACTCAACAAATTCACTGGCCGCGAACAAATCTGCCCGGCCAGCGTTCCATCAGATAAAACTTTTGAGACACCCTTGGGAATTTTTATCATGAGTGGCACCCGAGTCACGGCCCGCCAAGCCGTATACTTCTGCCAATGCTCTTTTTCCCCCAGTTGCCATCCGTGGTCAGACCAAAGCACTACGATGGTATTCTCCGCATTGGGACCGTTCTCCAACGCATCGAGAACACGCCCCAACATGGCGTCCGCAAAATGAATCGACGCTAAGTAACCTTGGACGCCTTGCCGCCATTGCCCCTCTCTTTGAATGTGCTCAAAGTATCGATTCTTAGCGGCTCGAACTCCTTCCTTGGGGACATCGTCCAGATCGCCTTCCAAGTATCCTGGAGGAAGTTGAATCTCCTCGAGTGGAAATGGTTCAAAGTACTTCTTCGGTACAAACCACGGTTCATGGGGGCGATAAAAACCGCAACCTAGAAAGAACGGCTTGCGGTGCTCTTTGCTCAGTTGCTCGCCGATCCACTCGCTAACCGACCAATCTCCACCAAACTCCTCCTCCGTCACATCTAAAGCGGCCCAGTCCGTCTCAACATACTGCCATGGGCCTCCGCGCGACAAATTCACCGGTCTTTTCTGCGGATAGTACGTTTTTGGAAACGGATTCTCCGATGCAGCCTCCGGAAAGTACTCATCCCAAGAGTCAGCGTCTATAAAGTAATGCAACAACTTTCCCGAACCAGCTGAATAATACCCATGCTGACTGAAGTACTTCGGGATGATCAACTCCTCAGGCATGACTTCGCGCATCTGCTGTCGATTATCGTAGAGGCCTGATCTATTCGGAGCTCGGCCTGTGAAGATTGCGGAACGACAAGGGTTACAAGCGGGTGCCGGACAATGAGCATTGGTAAACAGAATTCCACTTGCCGCCAGACGATCCAAGTTGGGAGTGATCGTTTGAGAATGTCCACCCAAGCAGCCAATCCAATCGTTCAGATCATCCATCGCGATGAACAATACGTTGGGGCGCCTCCAATTATTTTGCGCCTGTGCGCGCCCCGCTCCAAATCCTTGCGCAATAAGAATGACGACGAATAAACAGGAAACGATTCGCTTCAATTCCATGTTCCTTTTGAGAAGTTATCCCTCGGTCCCAATGCAGACTAATTCTTTCAGCGTCCGCGCGTAGATTCGGCCATCAGAATAGGAAAGACTCGATAGCGACCAAGTTTCCGATGCGGTTCCAAGGTCACTCACAGAAATCAGAGATTCTGGCGTCAACTGCTCGTCATTCCAACGAACAACGTACACCACACCGAGCATCGTTGGCATGTAGAGTAAGTCCCCTATGACAATTGGGCTCGCAGCGGAAACATGTCCCCAGCCACTACCTGCATTGCGTTTGTCTTGTGTAGCAACAAAACCGTCAGCATTTTTCATATCGTTTGGCTGGAATTTGTCCCATCGAAGTTCCTCTCGCTTGCCGTGCGATCGAACGACTTGAACGGGAACTTGTAAGTATTCGATTGCACCGGTCACGATATGAACTCGACCAATGCTGTAATCCGAGCCAGCGCGGAAATAATGGTAGTCGCCGATCAGAATGTTGCTGTTCTTCGTGTAACCATGCTTCACCTTCGACAATCCCACATTTTCCTTCTTCTCCCAGCTGTCTTCGCCATAGCTCCACTGCGTCACTTTCTCTCGCAGAGGAATCCGTTCCAGCACGTCTCCTGTTTTTAGGTCAAGGGTAAAATGCTCCTGTTGACTCAGCGCAAAGACTCGATCGCGATTCATGACTGAGTTTTGAGCCGAAGGAAACTTGCTGATTGCCTTCGTCCAAATCGTCTCCCCATTTTTTGCGTTGATCAATGACAAACCAAAAGGCTCCTCAGGCGGCTGGTGACCTCCACCTCGCCCCGTCAGGATGACAGCTCTGTCGCCTCGCGTCTGAAGAGCGGAAGTCTGATGCACCGAAGTCCCGGATGTGGCCACCCATTTGCGCTCGCCGTTGGCCAGATCGAATGCTTGTAACTGCGTCCAATACTTCTTGTCACGCCCCAGCGGCTTAGCCCCTCGCTTTGTCGTATAGTCAGGTTTCAAATCATTCTTCGGATACTGCATCGTGATGATGCAATCATCGAACAGCATCGGTTCATGAAGTCTCGCGTGATGACGACCAAAGGGGACCCAATCATACTTCCAAAGTTCGTTGCCGGAAAAATCGAAGCATCGAATCCCACCACCAACATTCACAAAGCAAACGCATTCTCCGTCTGCCACTGGCGAGGCCGCCGTGTTATCGCTAAACAAGCTGGACAAATCCGTTTCGCGGGTTCCAGGAATTGTTCTGCGCCACAATTCCTTACCAGTTCGACCGTCAAAACACAGCCCAAGAATGTCTTTCCCCAGCTCCGTATCGACTTTGATCGCCTCATGACTTGTCACAAAAACTCGACCACCAGACACAATTGGTGTCCCTTGACCAGTGCTGGGCAGTTTCACTCGCCACAAAATGTTCTTTTGCTGAGCGGCGGAAAAGAAGCTTGGCGCTTTGCCCACGCCAGAGAAATCCCGATTGGGGCCTGCGGCCTCAGGCCAATCCTGCGCTGCCAGAAAGGACGAGCAGAAGCTGACAAGCAGTGCACACTTGACGAAACTGACGGACAAAACATTACCCAGCACTTTGAGACCCCAAATGAAGATAATAGCGATTCGCGAAGAGAGCTATGTTACCTTGGCGGCGTCACCTTTGCCTTCTACGCTGGTAATGAATAATGGTGCAGATCTGACATATGCGATCAGACGACGTTTCCTGAGGATTTGATGAGCCGAATCGCCGTGAATCGTCCGGTATTTCGAGTCGGCCGGTAGAGTGCTTTCGCGCGTTACGGTCGCGGGGCAATTCCTGACAAGCCCAGAGGCTTAAAATCCCCATCCATAGGTTCGTCACCGAGGAACGGCGCCTGCTTGATCGCTTGCTGAATTGCTGAAATAGGATCATGTCCGCGAATCAAAACCAAGGTCAAGAAGATAAAGTCTGAAAGCGCGCTGGCGTCCCAGTCCACATAAGTCTTGTACCCAGTGATTGCAGGGTTAGTTCCTCGCAACTGTCGCTGTAGTTGGTTCGGAAAACTACTCGCCATCATCGCACAACCCGAGAGATGAACCATCTTGAGACTCGAGGCACCCGACAAACAATCCGCCAACTCCTGCGAATCGATGGTGTCACCAAACACTGAAATCCCACGTGGTGTGCCATGTGTCGAAATCACCAGCACAACGGGAGACGCAAAATACTTCAGTTCTCGAGCGAAACGCTGGAGATCCTCGAGATCGTGAAAGAAGCGATGACGAAACTTAACACTGCTCGCTACCGGCATCTTAAAGTAACTCTTCAGCATCTCACCAAAGTTATACTCAGGCTCCTGCAAGCGTTCTTCCCAGTGAGCTTCAAGGACAATCAACCAAGTTTGGTCCGTCCGTTCCGGGATCATTTCTCCAACCCAAGAACTCCATCTCTGCTTCCCATCTTCCCGCCAACGGCCCGTGAAACTCAGGCCGTCAGCGCTAAGTTTAAAGACTCCTCGCCCCTTGATTCCTAGATCCGGCTCGTCGTAGGAAAACTTCAACTCTCGCCCAACCACTTCACCCTGAAGCGTCGACTCTGCTCCTCGGAAGTAGTAACTGCCAGAGACTTGACCGCCTTCGTTGCTCAAACGCATGCTTCCGAAAGTTGTTTTCCATAAACCATCAAAAGGCATTTCCTGGATACGAGATCCAATCCAAGGCTGCCATAGCTCAACAGAATCTGGCCTCCAATTGCCAGAAAAACTCTGCCCATCTTCCGACACTTCAAACCAGCCCTCACCAGCGCCTGCAAGGTCTTGATAGGTGAACCTAAGTTTTCGACCATCGACTTTCCCCGACAGCTTTCCACCATCGTAGGTGCCAATAAAGTTGCCAGATTGCGATTCAACAAGTGTCAAAGCTCCATAGGAGCTGTCCCATTTCCCTGCAAAGCCAGCCTCAGCTTTAGGCGTAATGGCATCCTCAGTGTCAACCTGAACTACAAAGCTTGCCTCCGATGACAATTCCTGCAGCTGACCAAATGCAATGGATTGCAAAAGAAGAATAAACACAAACCCAACACAGTGGAGGAAACGAGTAGAAATCATGAAGATCGTTCCTGTAGAGTTCAATGCAACTCGCCTGCAACTTACCGAGCCGATGCTGCGATTAAAGCCCAGCAGCAGGCAACCATGCAGTGAGCGCGCTATAAAAGGATGCCGCGCAAGCGAGTCAGGAGTGAGTCGACCCTCGACAAAAACGGATCCTGCTCCGCCACTAACAACCGAAATAAACAGACCATCAGCCGCCACACTTCGCGACAATCAACATCCAAGAAAACCATCGGAAACGCCGCTCCTAGCCTATCGATCCCCCACGTAACGCGGATTGGGTTTCATTGAATCAGCCCCAACTTCTACGCGCCAACGGTCAAGTAATTGAATCAGTTCATCCCGCTTGGCAGTGTTCGTGGCCGCCAGATCACGCGTCTCTCCGAGATCTTCCGCTAGGTTAAATAAAGTGTATTTGCCTGTTTCAAGATGCTGCATCAACTTCCAATCCCCTGACCGCACCACGCTCGCAGGAAAACTCTGCGGATGCTGGTTGTAGTGTGGATAGTGCCAGTAGATCGCCTCTCGTTCAGCCACTTTGCCGCCACACAGCTCTGGCATCAGATCGACACCATCAACATGCTGATGAGGCCGCGGAGGCAAGCCAAGCGCTGATAGAATAGTGGGATAAATATCCATGCTGGTAATTGGCGTGCTTGACGTCCTTCCGATTTGAATTTCACCTGGAAAGCTGAAAATGTAAGGCACGCGAAGCCCACCCTCATAATTCGATCCCTTGTTTGCTCGCAATGGACTATTGTCCGTCGCTTTGGCGAAGCCACCGTTGTCACTGGTGAAAACCACCAAGGTATTGTCGTCGATGCCGAGTTCCTTGAGCGTCGTCATCACGCGTCCAACACTATCGTCAATACTCTCGACCATCGCGGCATATGCAGGCTTGCCTTGCTGCTTTTTCTTTGGCATTTGCTCGTACTTTGCGACAACATCTTTCTTACCTTGCAGTGGTGAATGCACTGCGTAGTGGCTCAACATCAGGAAAAATGGTGCATCGTCGCTGGAAGCCCTTCGAATGTAGGCCTCCGCTTCTTCCGCAAGTCGATCTGGCAGATAATCTCCAGGCTTACCACTCAGCGGAGATTCCTTCACTAGTTTCTTTCCCGCCGTTGGAATGGTCCAACTACCTTCAAACGGATAAAAATAGTCGCCTGGCGCTCCATAGTCCCTTCCCGCCACATTGACATCAAAGCCCTGATGCTCTGGATAGTAATAAGTCTCCGTCCCCAAATGCCACTTGCCCATAAAGGCGGTCTGATACCCTGCTTCTCGCAGTGCTTCGGCGATGGTGAATTCTTCCAAAGGAAGGTTCGATAAGTAACGACCTTCTCGCATTCGATTCTTCTTCGCACTCCAACGCCCCGACGGTAACCACTGCGTCAGCAACAATCGCGCCGGATACTTGCCAGTCAGAATTGCTGCACGTGTCGGCGAACACACATTGCAAGCCGCATAGCCATTCGTATACCGTACTCCACGATCAGCAAGAGCATCAATATTCGGAGTCTGATAGTACTCGCTCCCCATGCACCCCAGATCCCGCCAACCCAAATCGTCGATCAAGATCAAAACCACATTGGGCTTCGCCTCTTGCTTACCAAGCGCCATTCCACTTCGATCAGAATTTGCCTCAGAGCTAGTCTGAGGCAGAAGAACCCCCAACAGGAACATCACGATCGTACAACTGTGAATCCTTAGACCGCCTTTATCCATCATCAAAATTCCCACTGGATTTCCTCAATACGCATTTCTTTCCTGAAGCTGCCGCAGTCTATCAGGTCTACAATTGCCGAGCACTCCTGATGGATACAGTACCAGATTTCTGCGGTGGGACCCGCAAGAAGTCCTGCCTGCCAGATTCAACATTACTCTGGCTGACTCATTGCCACGGGTACCCCGTCGCCAGCAGCCCATTTGATAGCTTCGACTATATGCTGGCGTCCGAACTTGGTATCAAGCGAACGCACATCATGCCCCAATTCGGTGTAGAAGAAACGCCCGCCTTCATTCTCGTGCAGCCATGCGATGGGATGATCACCTCCCATCGCCTTACCACCACGTGTCTTGAAATAATCACGAACAGGCTCAAAAGTCGCCTCGTCTACACGCAAGAGAACTTTGAAACCGGGTAACTCGCTCACCGAGCGATCGTGATTCGTCCAGTCGGCCTTGTATTGAAACGTCATGCCGTGCCCTCGAACCGTCGGATGTTCTTTCATCTCTGGATCGACAACCACCTTCGCGTCGAGGAACTCTGAATCGCTGTTGAAGTCGCAGCCGCCGAGATTGCTAAACCACTCCCACTCGGTTTGATGCACCAACGCCGCATGCAAAGCTACGATTCCGTGGCCTTTGCGGTACCAATCGCGGATCTTGATACGTTGCTTCTCATCAAAGAGCTTGGTTAGCTCATTCGAGTTGTTGAATACGAGGACATCATAACGATCGAGCAGATTTGAAATATCTTTCGCACTCTCTGTGACATCAACCTGCATTTCCAGCTCGTCCGAAAGCCTCGCGAGCCACCCGCTTACAGCTGCTGTTTCGGGATGCCTATACCAGCCTGTCCCCGCAAAGACCAAAACGGATCCAACATTCTTCGGACTACGGTCCGGCTTTTTCTTTTCATCATCGTGAGCGAACGAAACACTCAGAGTACTGTTCAGGACGAACGAAACAGCAAGAATCGATACGAACGATTTCAAGATGCCCCCATGAGGTTGAAGGAGTAAAGGGCGCGAGCGTGCTCTGAAAGAGATTGTGCAGAAATCATTCTAACCCAAAGTTTGAACCCCAACTGCAAACAGGTCGAACGAATGTGATCTCGTAATGTATGACGCAGGACGCCAGAAAAGAAGTTTTAGCGAATCCCACGACGGAACAGCCAGAATACTAGAAAAGCAGTTGAGCTCAGGAACCGCTGAGGCCAATGAATTCTCGGCTAGTATCGACGAGCTTCTTTGCTTTCGCCATATCTATAGCATCTGGTTTTTCTGACCTTATGGACCAGCCGCCGATCTTACATTCTGGATCACGTCACAAGACGCTTTTATAACTAAATTCCGCACCCGAGTAATCGGGGGCATCATCGGAAAGCAGTACATAAAGCGAGGTTTGAGCCGATTCTTCACTGCTATCACTCCAACTAGTCAAGCTGTCGATGATCGGCTACGCCATCTTCATGATGGTTCGCATAAAAAGGCTGCCGCCAGTCACCGAATCTCGTAGCGTCGAGTGTTACGCTACGTTCCCCCTGGGAGAGTCGGGCTATCCTGCCAGTGAGAGCCCTTCCGACTCTCAGTCGTCGTGGCACAGCATACGCTAACTCAGAACCACACCTTAGCCGAATTGCAGATGGGAAAAGAAAGATTACCAGTCGACACTGCTGAACACATTTCGAACCTTCTACGTTGGCGTACGTTCAGTGTTCATTCCTGGTTCCCTCCCTCTCGTGCTGCCAGCATCATACGCGGCAGGAATTCTGGCAAAGTCCGAAACAAAGCGCGTCTGAGCGACGCTCGCGTTAGAAATCATCCGTCTCTGAGATGCTTACTCATTACCATCGACAGTGCGGCCGGAGGCTTTGTGTTTCCAGCGAAACAAGTCAGGATCAAATTCGAATGCATTCTTGGTTTCAGCATTAGGAGCCCAGTTTGTCGGCAGCCACTCTGCAAGTTTATTCTTCGTTGTCTGTAGTTGCGGCTTAGAAGCGAGATTCTTCCACTCGTAGGAATCAGTTTTGTGGTCGTAGAGCTCCTCAGAGCCATCAGCATAGCGAATGTATCGATAACGTTTAGAACGAATAGCGGCGTTGCCGTGACGAAACTCGATGAGGGCAGGTGTCTTGCGTATGGCATTCGCATCGCGCAACAGTCGTACCAAACTTTGCCAAGCGGTGGAGTGCAGTAACAGAGTTCACCTCGCGGGCTAGGAAAATAAGAGAAACTTTGGATTGTGTGAGTGTTTTTTTATATGTTTT
>PKCQ01000586.1 GCA_002862265.1 Planctomycetaceae bacterium
GCGGGATGGTATGACTGGGGTCCCCTTTGTTGACGCCAACATGAGGGAGTTGAAGAGGACGGGCTGGATGTCCAACAGAGGCCGGCAGAATGTGGCCAGCTTCCTGGTGAAGGACCTCGGGCTGGACTGGAGGCTGGGGGCGGAGTGGTTTGAGTCGCAGCTGCTGGACCACGACGTCTGCTCCAACTACGGCAACTCCCTTACAGGCCGCATTGATTTCATCACTGTTGCTGCCCTGACACAATTCCATCCATTGCTTAGCATATTCTTCGCTGGCAAGTTTGTCGTAGTACTTGGAAAGGGTGTCATCGTCTACTGGAAGCCCTTTGGCAACTAGATCTGCCTTCATTTGATCAACTTTTGAATTGGCTCCGCTGTCACGTACCGTAACGAACAAAACCGATCCGCCGATCAACAGCATTGGAAATCCAACTAAGCCGATTAGTCCGTAAAACAAACAGCCTCTGGAGGATCGTTGTGCGACTTGCTTCTGCTTCATGGCGGACTACTGTAACTTGAATGAAAACGGAATCGGCATGGCAACAAACAATTCATCTGCCAAGCGGTATCTAATGGCCCGCGCCGCGTAAACTCAGGTGATAGTTGGAGTGGCACAAGTTATCTAGATTTCTGTCACAATGTTGCTGTCTAATCAAAAAAACTCGATGACTTGCCCTGCACCCTGCCAAGCTCCTTAAAGGCCCTCCTCATGAAAACACTTTCACTTTCTCCCTCCGTTCGTTTCGGCTTACTCTCAGTTTTGACTTGCTGTTTTTCCTTCTTGGCACGAGCGGATGAAAGTCAGTACAAACTAGGCCCCGATTCGATGGTTAAGGCAGACGTCCCTAGGGGCAAAGTCACTGAACACGAGTGGGGTAGCAAAGTTTTCGAAGACACGGTGAGGCGTTATTCGGTTTATGTGCCCGCTCAGTACGATGGCTCGAAACCGGCGGCGGTCATGGTTTTTCAAGATGGACATGCCTATGTGAATCCACAAGGACAATTTCGCGCGACCACGGTCATGGACAACTTGATTCACGAGGGTGCAATGCCGGTTACGATCGGTATCTTTATCGACCCTGGGCACAAGCATAAAGAACTGCCAGAGCAACGCGGCTGGCGACCTACGCCAAACAACCGCAGCTTTGAGTACGATACGCTTTCAGATCAGTACGCTCAGTTTTTGATCCAAGAGATTCTGCCGGAAGTCGGAAAGAAGTACAAGTTGACCGATGATCCCGAGATGCGGGCCATTTGCGGCATCAGCTCCGGCGGAATCTGCGCGTGGACAGCTGCCTGGGAACGTCCCGACTACTTCCGCAAAGTCCTCAGTCATGTTGGCAGTTTTGTCAACATTCGCGGTGGTAATCACTGCGAAGCATTGATTCGTAAAGCGGAAAAGAAGCCGATTCGCGTTTTCTTGCAGGATGGATCGGGCGACCTCGACAACCAGCACGGCAATTGGCCACTGGCGAATCAAGAAATGGCTGCGTCACTGAAGTTTAAAGGCTACGACTACAAGTTTGTTTACGGCGAAGGAGGCCATAACGGCATTCACGGCGGCGCCATACTTCCCGAGTCCCTCCGTTGGCTCTGGCGCAAAGGGGAGTGAAGCACTGGAGTGCGCGACCTGCTCGTTTTCAGGCTTTAGCCGCCCCTCTGCAACTAAGACGATAAAGCGATCAACTTCGTAGAACATCGCAACACCGTCCTCGTACCGTTCTTGGTAGCCCCAGACTTTAGATCATCTAAAGACTCGAAGCCTGCGGTTATTGCCGAACGGTTCATCCAAAATCACTCCGGATAGTCACCGACGTACACGGCCTTCACTTGGGTGTAGTCATAGAAAGTCTCTTCGCAGTTCACTCCACCGCCAGGACCACCTGAGATACCCTGTCCGCCATAAGGAAGGCCATATGCGATCGAGTTGTGGCAGTTGACTTGGCAGGTTCCGTCTCGGAACTGTTTCGCGATCTGCACTCCCCGTTCGGTATCCCTGGTCCATACGCTCGCCCCCAAACCGTAAGGCGAACTGTTTGCCAGTACAACAGCCTGCTCTTCAGAGCTCACAGGGCAAATAGTCGCATAGGTGTGGAAGACTTCGAGCGGATTGCAGTCTACGCCAGGCTCAGTTCGGAACAAAGCTGGCTTGAGGTAGTAACCGGTTCGATCGGCCACTTCGGCAACACCACCAGGCAAGACTGCTTGACCACCACGCGCTAAAGTTTCTTGCTGAGCGCGTTGAATGCGGCTGTACTGAGTGGAGTTCACCACCGCGCCAAGCTGCGTACCCGCGTCGGCCTGGTAGCCAATCTGCAAGTTCTCAAAGAAGTCGCGTTGCGCATCCGCGAAATCATCCGCGATTTTCTGGTCCACAAAAATTCGGTGCACGGTGCAGCAAGTTTGACCGAAGTGCTGATTCGTGTAGCGTCCGATCTGGCGAGCAACGACTCCTGGGTCTGCGTCGCCCAAAACGATCGCGGCTCCATTGCCACCCATCTCTCGTTTCATACGAGTGCCGTGAGCGTCGCAGGTGCGCATGATCGCTTGCCCCACGCCGGGCGAACCTGTGAATGAAATGTAGCGAACACCTGGGTGCTCGGCGATAAACTGACCGGTAATTTCCCCACGGCCCGGCAAGACGTTGAACACGCCGGGTGGAAAACCGGCTTCTTCGGCTAGCTTGCCGGTGTAAAGTGCCGACAGCGGAGTGTCTTCAGCAGGTTTTAGCAAAACGCAGTTCCCGGCCAGAAGTGCTGGGAAGATGAACCAACTATTGAGTACGACTGGATAATTCCACGGAATGATTCCAGCGACCACGCCCCAAGGTTCGCGATAGGTAAAACCCTTCATGCCTGCTGCAACTTGCATGGCTGGGCCTTCACCCATCTCGGCTTTCTTGGCTACATCGCAGAAGTACTCGGCGCAAGCGCGAATTTGCGTAAAGTCACCTTCGGCTAGTTCGGAGACTTTGCCACCATCGAAGATCTCGCATGCCAGGAAGACATCACGGTCTCGCTCACAGAGCTCAACCAACTTCATCACCAGTTTGCAACGCTCCTCGACGCTTGTCTTACCCCAGCTGGCGAAAGCAGCCTGCGCTTCGTCCACAGCTAGTCCTACTTCGGCTTGCCCCATCTCGCAGACGCTCGCCAAGACTTCCAGTGAACCTGGATCAGTCGTGTCGTAAGTGACATTCATGGAACCCATCACGTCACGACCACCAATGATGCCAGCTAAGGGGCGCCCGTTGTTCTCGCAGAAATCTAAGAACTTCTCGGGCTTTTCAAATTGTCTTGCGGTGAAGGGCTGAATTTGCGGCGCAACGGTAGCCATGGTTGTGCTCCTGGGATGAGTGTTTGGAGGTAGGGAGGATCGCAATATAGCTGAATTCGTAAGCTATTGCGGAAGCAATGAAAGGACAGATTCGCTAGGACGCGCAATGACATGGGCGGCAATCAAATTCCCCAGCCCTGACACGGCTGGTCCTGCAGCGTCGATTGCCGCTCGGACTGCTGCAACATCACCACGGATCACGATGGTGACATACCCGCCGCCGAGTTTTTCTTTGCCGACCACTTCAACTTGAGCGGCTTTGCAGGCGGTGTCCACCGCTTCGAAAACGGCAGTGAAGCCCTGAGTCTCGATGAATCCCAATGCCTGAACGGGTCCCGAGGTGTTTGAATCAGGCATATCTGCTCCTGGAGGTTCTTTGACTACGTTTTGCTGAATCAGTGGATTGAATTCGACACGGCTGACAACACCCGCGACCGCTTCTGAACTCAGCCGGGGGATGACTCGGCTCTTTGGGTCACCCTGCATTTGCTCAGCGACCCGTGTTCCGCGATCGATCGCAGTTCGAACCGCGTCGACCGGACCGAGGACTTTGATGCAAGTACCCAGAAAGTCATTGAGTTCGACTTGCCAAACACGAATCTTCGCCGCCTTCTCCATATCGTCCAAGGCGACCATCGCGGGAGTCCACCCCGTCGTTTCGAGTACGCCAAAGGCCTCATTCGAATTGCCTGGAGTAGTTTTGCCGTTCGCTTCAGGCATCAAGAGGACTGTTCGCTAGCGGAAAGAAATTGAAGTCAGTGAAGGCTCCATAATACACACGTTTTTTTCTTACGTGTCTGGGGTTGGGTCTGTATGGAATAGCAAAGCGCTACCTGCCACCATATTCGCCCAGGCTTTCCCGGCTAGCCAACCGTCAGATTTTTCCTCCTTGGAAAACCGAGTCTAACCGGTTCGACTGTGGCACCGAAAGTACTGAATAGCCTTCAAGCTTTATTAATTTTGCGCCGGGAAGGTAGGTTTGGGACGAACTTCATATTCCGAAACTCTACGCGGTCTTTTTGAGAAGTACCGATGCAGACAAAACTACTACCTGCGATGGTCACAGTCATCGCACTCAATTTCCCGGTTTTGACCACGAGAGTCGTGCAAGGCCAGACCTACTTCACAAGCACCAACGGCACCTCACTGGCCCTCACGGACCAGGAATCAAAATCGGTGGTCGAGTCAACCGGTTCTGAAACCTCGGGCGTCGATTTCAGCGAGCAGATCGAAGCGTTGGAAGCGCGAATAGCTGAACTGGAGAAGCCGGCCGAGGCAGAGGAAGAAGTTTACACTCCTCCAAAGAAGCCAAGTTGGTCTTGGACAGGTCGAATCCACGCTGACTACTGGGGCTATCCAAAGGAATCACCTGGCATTGGATTCTACGAGCACCCTGATCCGACGAATGCCAATTTCGGTACGGATACCGAAGACCGCTTCGCGTTTCGACGACTTCGTTTGGGCATGAAGGGTGATGTTCTTGAGACCATGCTTTACAAGCTGGAGGTAGATTACAACAACCCTGGTCGTCCTGAGTACAAGGACATCTACCTCGGGTGGAAAGAACTGCCTTATAACCAAACGATCCTGCTTGGTAACCAAAAGCGTCCACTCGGAATGGATCACCTGAACAGTAGTCGTTACAACGTTTTCATGGAACGCCCCTTGGTCGTGGAAGCGTTCAACGAAGACGCTCGTCGAATTGGTTTGGCCGCCTACGGTCACACCGACGACGACTTATTCCACTGGCGTTATGGTGTCTACAGCTTAGAGAACACCTCAACGGATGGTCGTTTCATCGGCGACTCGTTGCAGATGAGTGCCAACGCTCGATTGTCCTCCAGCCCTTGGTACGATCACAGCTCCGGTGGACGCGGGTATCTCCACTGGGCCGTCGCGGGCATGTACGCTCGTCCTGACGGCGACCGATTCCCTGGCGAAACAAATAACAACGATGGACGTTTTCGAACTCGTGGTGAAAATCGCTCAGATCAACGCTGGCTCAACACTGGACGTATCGCGGGAATCTCTGATTATGAGATCTTGGCCTTTGAAACCGCGGTCAATGTTGGTTCTCTCCAAGTTGTTTCCGAGTTCCAAGCGAACTGGACTCAACGTGACGGAGGCAGTGATTTGTTCTTCCATGGTGGCTACGTACAGGTTTCCTACTTCCTTACAGGTGAGCACCAGCCTTACGACCGCCAAAAGGGCATCATTGGTCGTGTCAAACCTTTCGAGAATTTCTTTCTCGTAGATCGTTGCAAGGGTGGTCGTGGATTCGGGCTCGGAGCTCTTCAGATCGCTGCTCGTTATTCGTACCTCGATCTCTCGGATGACAATATTCTTGGTGGTGTTGGCAACAACTTCACTGCAGGTCTGAACTGGTTCTGGACCGCCTACTCAAAGGTCCAGGTCAACTACATCTATGGCGACATCCAAGAGCATGCTGACGTTGGCGGATTCACGGACGGGACCTACAACGTCGTTGGCACCCGTTTCATGGTCGACTTCTAAGCGACGACTCGAATCGGAAAACCAAAAATGAAATCAGAAGCTATTCAAGGAAGTCAAATATGAGTACCCGAAACCTGCACTACCGACTTTTCGCCGCAGCCATCCTGTTTGGCGCGTTGCTGTCACCCGCGATGGCTGGTGACGGAAAGGCTTGTTGCCCCAAGTGCAAGACTTGCTGTGAGTTGAAGGTCGAGGAAGGCACGGAAGAGAAGCACTGTTGGAAAGTAAAACCCAAGGTGATTTGCATCCCTCGAGTCACTTTCTCATGGCAATGGCCCTGGGATCAGAAAAAGACTCCCGCACAGTGTGACGGCGGTTGCAGCAAGCCATGCTGTGCACCACCAAAGCTAGCCAGAACTCGAACTGTCTGCACTCTTGAAAAACACGCCTACGAGTGCCCGACTTGCAAGTACAAGTGGGTGCCAAAAGAAGCAAAAAATTGTGCTTCTATCGATCCAGAGGAGTTGGAAAAAACCGCTGCGTCGGTCATGCAACCCCAGGTAATTAGGCGCTAGAAACTCCTAGTAGACAGTCGAACGCGTTCCAAGCAAATGAGGCAGTTTCACTAGCAAGTGACGCTGTCTCTTTTTCGTTCACAGTGCAAGTATGACCTCAACAGCAGCGGCGTGTCTTCTACATCGCCAAGTTGACGCCCTGAGCTACGAACCAGCCCTGTTAGAAGGCGAAGTATAAATAGAGCCCAACTGTCACGCAGCCCAACAGAATACGCCAATCAATCGACGTTGGGTGGTCTTGGTGCGTGTCAGCAATAGCGGCAGGCAACACACTGTCTTCGATGGGTTCAAGTGAAGCAGACACACACAGTCTCAATGTCAAGAAATAGGACCTTCCGGCACATCGCGCCGGCCATTAGTCAAGATCTGCCAATTGTTGCACAAGCTAGAAGGAGAAAGCGTTAAGCTTTGATGGAGAATGGCATCATCTTGCCTTCGAATCCTCACCAACAGAAAGGGTTGTACTGGTCTTGCGCCAAAGAATCTGGGTAACCGCTAGCCATAAAAGGCAGACTACCGCGACCAGAAATAAAAAGCTCTGTGCTGATAGCCAAGGACTTAGCAGGACCACGGCAGCAGCGGCAAACGCCTCAGCAAAGGGTTTGACGACTCCTGAGACAAAAGAGATCGCATCGCGGCGTACGTTTCTGGGTAGCGGAAAATAGGCAATCTGTACTGCATGATCGTGGAGCGATCGCCGTAGCGCGTCGCCAAGTTTGCAAATGTTCAGAGCAATGAATAGCGAAAACTGAGAAGCGGTCGTAATCGCGGTCGCTGAACCGAAAATAAGTACAGTTGGCAGTGCCGCCACGGCAAACAGGACTCTGCTTCCCCTTAGCAGTCAAGCGGTGACCGTCAGCTGCAAAACTCCGGTGATTAAGTAAAGAGTTCCATAGAAGAACCCAAAGTATTTCGTCATTCCCACGACATCCCCGCCCCACACGTTTGCGGCCGCGACTTTCCACTGAAACTCAATCAGCGTGACGGCGACAATACAAAGCATGACCACGCTTGCAAGCATCCAAACAAGTCGCGAACCCGAGCGATCGACTTTTCGCGACCAACCAATAACGCTTTGACCGGACTCGTGAACTTGAGCATGTTTCTCCGTTACTGACGAGCGTTGATTTGAAAAGAATCTACGTAGGTAAACAAATGGAAGAATGGTCAATAAGTCAATGACGGCGGCGAGATATAGGAAATTCTCAACCTGCCAATAATCGGACAGAACGCCAAGCATGCAGCCTGAAGAAAATCCTGCGATGGTAGCCCCAGCTCCAATAACGCCTACGTAGCGCTTTACGCCTTGCCGCGTAAACTGCTCGTTTAGAACGGTAGCGAAGTGGATCGTGCCCAGACTTCCACGAATCTGAGCAAGAAAGTAGCCAGTCGTGAGCACTGCTAGAGAGTCTGGGACTCTACTCATACTCAATGCCAATAGCACCGATACGGAGCTAAAGGTCAAAAGTGTCCCACCGATCGTGCCACGCAACCCAAACCTTTTAGACGAAGCAGAATGGGCGAGTGCGGCTAATGCGACGATCCCAGCGGAAAGAAGGTAAACCTCCGGAAGACGCCCGGTGCCGATCCGGCTTAGATAGGTGCTGTCGGCAATGGTTCGCGCGATGGAGTAGGTTGCGGCGTTGCCAAAACCGTAGAAGAACAAGAGCCAAACTTGTGCTTGCCGTCCTCTCTCACTCACCAACGATAGCTACCTTTACTCGCTCAGTTCTCAACGCCTTCATCAAATCTTAACATTCAGGCGGAGTTCCTTGAAGGTCGGTAAAGCCGCCTTTACTTCACCCAATGCAGAACGTCGCGGATGACACACCATCTCGGTGTATCGCCTTCAGCGTTACGCCCCAGGACCCAGTAATCGTACAGCTGTTGTTTTGTGCCGTCACTTTCCTTCAATGACAACCAACCCTCGAGGAATTCCTCGAATCTCGATTCTTCTGCGACCAGATAATAGAGCGGTACTCGCACGTTTAGCTCTTCTGGTTTAATAACCGAGAATTCTGGGTGATTGAGCGTCCAAGCGGATCCGGCTTCTGCACTTGTCACCAAGACTTCCGCAGGGCGCGGATCAGAATCGAAGAATTCGCTCTCCGACTGAATCCTCACAAACTTTAGGTTCAACAAGCCATCCTGAGCTTGCATCGCTCCCCAGCTGCCAAGCGCGTTGAGTGTGCGCGAGTCTTCCGATGCAACACTGTCCGCAATGACGGCAACCAGCAATTGCTCGCTCCGGTCAATCGTTTTGATCGATTTAAACTCTTGCCGGCGATGATCGGGTACAACAAATGCAATCGTGAGATCCATGTACGGATCGACATGCGGCAACGCTGCCGATCGTTTTAGAGTGCCCTCCATACCGGCCATGGCAACATCAAAATGATCTAGCTTTAGGTGTTCCACGACATCGCCAGTAATTGGAACGAACTAGATATCCACATCCAGATCTAACGCCAATTGATGAGCCATATCGACGTCGAAACCCACCAAATTACCTTCGCGATTGAAGTAAGAAAATGGTAAGCCTTCCGGCTGAAACCCAATGCGAATGATCCCTCGACGAAGAATTCGTTCCATCACATCTTCATCGTTTTCGAGTGGTTCTGGGTTGGCTGAAGCTTCTTTCAAAATTTCAAATTCGGCTGGACGACCTTTCAGCTCTCGGGCTACGACCAGATCTTCGCGGCCGTAGGAAAACTGAAATGAGCGTACCAAGACACTGCGGACGACTACTACTGACAGGATCAAAACAGTGAAGGCAAGCAAGCCCTTCAGGAGACTACGCCGCAGATTGAAACGCAGGTTGCCAGAAAGGACACAGGTTGTCACTACAGTGAACGCGAATAGGTGAGTTGCTTTCATCAAGTCTCCGAATCGACTGGCAACCACTCCGGCGACTAAATACAGCTGAAAAATGTCATCTGGAATCTCTGCTAAACTTAGCAGCAAAGGAATCGTGATTATCGGTTTGGCGAAGGCGCCTATAAAACCAACAACAGTCAGTTCGAGATAGCTCCCGGGTGCGATCTGCATACCGTAGAACCAAGCCGCGAAGGGAATGAAAATCATCCCAACGATGCGACCTAGATCAGGAAACGGATAAGCCAACGGAACGAAGTATTCAGGCATATGAGTTTCCTCGTCGTTCGCATGACCCGGCCAGTGCTTTCTAATCAAACTTTTAACGGCATCAGTGATCATTGGCAGGACCACGAAAGTGTTGCCGACAATGAACGCTGTCAACAACATGTCTCGCGATGCGCTAAGTAGCTCTCGGTAAGAAAAGGGTGTGAAACTAGCCAGAAGAGCCGGGACCAAAATAGGCTCAATACAATGGCAGCAGCGCCATACACCAGCAAATACCCCTGCAGGAGTCCAAACTGCTGCCACGACATTGCAGTGGCCGTGTAGCCGACGATGCCGAACATCCCAATCGGTGACATCCGAACCACCATCTTGTTCAATCGAGCCAAGCCTTCGAGCAAAATATCGAGTTTGTTGAGCAACGGTTCTTTGTTTTCCACCGTGATCAATGCAATACCCAGTCCCAAAGAAAAGATAACGATGGCAGGAACTTGATTGTTGGCCAAAGACCAAAATGGATTGGACGGGATAAAAAGTTCAAGCCAGTTCGGGTTCTCAGGCGGTTTCACCAAACTGGTACTGAAAAAAGACCCAGATTTCCACTCTGGGTAGGAGAAGGTCATCACGACTAAGGTGGCTAGGCCAATCAGCCAGAGTGACAAAATCACCACGAGAGATACACGGGCAATCCGCGATCCCTGTTTCAAAGATAAACGCCCGACATTTGCAATCAGGGTGAGTGTGACATAGGGCAAGACAGTCATCTGTAGTAGACCGACAAAAGCATCACCGATCCACTTGACCCATTCGCCTGAGTCGCCCAAGAACAAACCCCAGGCAATCCCGAGAGAGAGCCCGATCATGAGCTGTGCAGTAAACGCAGGGTATCCCTTACTTTGACTTTTAACCATTTATTGAATCAGGACTTTGTAGGTGGAGAACTGAATCGAATTGCCAATGACTTGGGAGCAGAAGTAGTTCGATTGATGGCTTGAACTAACACCATAGGCCACTCAAGAGCAATGGCATAGAATGGAAAACTACCGGGCGCATCGGATTCTCTGATCGGGGCAAGTGGTTCAAAGACCGAAGTTTTGAAAACAACGCCTTCATCAAGCCTTAATATCTAAGACGCGCAGAATTGTGCGTCCCGCGGAGGGGGGAACGCGCCAATTGGGCTTGGAGGCCCGCAGCTTCGTAAACTCGTGCGGATCGGATCTCGAGATTTGTTGCTCCATTGCGGGTCCACTGAGACGCTGACACAAGTGCCCATCGAAGCTAAACTCGTGTCGGCAGTACTCGTGGCTTGAACAATATGAATACCAACGCATCATCTTCTGAGAATCCTTCCACTTTTTCGATGAAGGTGGCTTCGATTGAGATCCAAAGCGTTGAGTGTTCTCGTAGGCCTTCGGCGCCTCAATACGAGTTTCGACTGCGGCTGCGTCGTAAAGACTCAAGTCAAGAGAAATTGACTGGTTCCGGTGAGCTTTCGGAAGCTTTGGCTCAGCTAATTTCTCCGCTATGCGTTCAACCCGTTTCGGTTTCTTCGACTGAGATCGAAGATGAGCACCAAGAACCACTCAAGATCGTGGTCGCTGTGCGGGAAGCTGATCCAACTAAGGATCGGGCCGGTGTGGGCCGGTATCTGGCCGAGGCTCGGACAGAACATGATGTGCATTTGGGGCTCGTCATTGCAACCCTTCGCGCAGCTAGTCATGCCGGGATGCTTAAAGCGGCCTATCGGGCTAACAATCAAAAGTCTTTCCGGGCATGGTCGAAAGAACTCTGCGTTGATCTGGTGGATACCTTCAAGCTAGAACAAGTCGACGAGCTACATCGGCTAGAGGCAGAGGGCATCATTCTCGAACAGATGAATCGTGTCGCCTCGGCGGCTGTTGTGACCGCAGCGAACTACCCCAAGGCAAATTCAGTTCTCAGTCTGTTTGACACGAGTGCGTGGTTATTCGATTCACGTGGCCGTCGGCGCGATTCTTATACGGCTACTGACTTGTGGTTGGCCTGGTACCCAGGAGTTCAGAATGACGATATGACCGTTCAGCAAGTCATGGATAGCATGCCTCAGTCGCCGCCTACCAAGATCCCGTTCGTGGTGCGATTGTTTGAAAATCCAGGAAGCTGGCTGAGATTTCGCGGAGCAGTCGCACTGGAAGATCACGATGTCCTGCATGTCTTGCTAGGTCGCGGATTGCAAGATCAGGACGAAGCGTTTGTACTTGGCTTCGCGATGGGGACCGGTAAGAAAGTGAGCTGGTTCCAATATCACGTCTTCAAGTTCGTTCTCGCGCGGATCTACCCTGAACCCTACCGCATCCCCAAGTACCTGCAGCCAGCTTTCGACCTCGGATTTCAGTGTGGCAAAGAAACAGGCGTTAAAGATCTCTACAAGGGCAGCCTGCAAAACATGCAATCGATGACCCTCAAGGAAGCCCGTGAAGAGGCTGGCATCGACATGTCAATCTTGCAAAAGTACTACGAGCTCGAGCAGCAAAGCATCCCATTCACGATCGCAAGTCTAAGACTACCGTAGTCAGCAGACAGAGCGTAGCGAGTCATGTCGAGAAGCAGAATTCGTCAAGAATTCGCTGTTCTAAGAATTCGCTGTTCTGAAACGCCGATCTGCGGCTACTTCGTTTAACGATCAGCCGCAGTCTTACTTTGGATTGGCCGAGGGGAGCTTTGCTCCTGGATTCGTGACCCCATCCACTACAGCCGATGACTCGTGTAGGCCTGTCTTGGACCTATGCCGCAGCGGCAGGACAGTTTGCGGCAGTGAATCGACGATGCCACTCAGGAAACTGCGGCGCTTTTTCAAGCTGATTCTCGGCTGGATTTGCTTTCGCAAAACCAGCGCTCAGCCCCGCAGCGACGCGTATTCCAACCTCGGCCGTCATCCGCAGCTTGTAGGACATTGCTGCGTCGCTTCCCCATAGTTGTCGGCAGTGCTTCCAAGCTGTTTTATAACGTGAACGTCTTGCAGCGGCGCGAGCCCACTTGCCCGGTCCAGCTGGCTGGCGTTTGACGGTCGCATCCGCAATCACACCATCAGGAATCTCGCAATCGAGCTCTGTATAGGCTTGTTCCATCAAGGCGTTCATCTGCTCGCGACGAAAGTCAGCCTGCGTCCAGCA
>PKCQ01000691.1 GCA_002862265.1 Planctomycetaceae bacterium
TTGAAGATTTCAAGATTTCCGGCCCGGCGAGCTTTGATACGTAGGTACGGTGGTATGTAACTGCAGCGATGGTGGAACGAGCCGTTGGGCGAATCTGGCTTGGCGTGCAAGGGCTCGGTTAAATCCTCAATCACGAAACCGCTCCGACAAATTCCGCCAAGAATCGCCTCCCAACTATGAGCAAACTCTCGTGTGTCGGGTTCACGAAGTTTTGAAGGCGCTCTTGCTGCGGGAACGGGGGATGTGTCGTAGTACGGGTGCTCGATGACGTAATTGCCCGTGCGAGTTTCCAGCGAGGCTTGCAAATTCGTCGGTTGTTTGTGTTGACTGATGTAAAGTCCTCCAGGACGAGTCACTCTCGCTACTTCTGGAAACAGTTCTGCAAGATTGGGCAGGTAGCATGTGCTTACCGGATGAATGACGAGATCGAATTCGTCAGCCTGGAGCGCCGGCAGCTCGTCCATGGAGGTTTCCAAGGTTCGAATGTTCAGCTTGCGTTCGGAGGCCACTTGGCGGTCTAGCTCAAGCATGGCGGGGCTGAGATCGACGACTGTGACGTTAGCTCCGGCTGCCGCGTAAAGTGGTCCGTGACGTCCACCGCCGGCTGCAAGACAGAGCACATTCCAGCCTTGAATGTTGCCGCCCAGCCAGCCCCCACCATCTACGACGCGGAGCGGATCTGCCATTTCGTCGTCGAGTGCTGGTTGGGCCAGCACATGCCCTTCACCCGCGATGCGATCCCAAGCACCCCGATTGTGTTGCAGATCGTCTCGGCGGTCGCGTGAATTGCCTGAGGGAAAACCTTTATTCATATTCCATCACATCCAAGCTTGGGCGAATTCTGCTTCCGAGCATTTCTTCATTCCCGGCAGCAGCAGGATTTCGATAGGCTCAACTCTACTTTGGTCCTCAACTCGCAGGCATTTCAATACAGATTGCCAAACGTGAAAGGGGAATTCTCCCTGAACCTCAGCGTACTGCAAGCGGCTGTGCGAGCCTGAATCGTTCCTTAGCATTCTGTCGTAGAGCATTCCCCAGAGCTTCCAATCCTTGTCCGGATCGGTCCAAAAGAACGAGCCGTCGCCTTCAAAATACAGTCGCGGAAGTTTTTCGAGCTGTTGAACAATTTCTTCGAAGCCGGATTCGAAGCACTGGGAAGTTGCTTGTTGCTCAGAGGGCAGGGCAGGGTGGACTTGGAAGTGAAATTTGGGAAGAGTCTCGTTGGCCATGACGTCGTACCAGGTGAGAGAGCTTTGGCTGGCCTGAAATGTCCGAGGGGCGTGACTCTGGAGATTTCCGCCGGTCTTTGGGGGCGCCAGCTCGGCATTCTAAAGCAAGGCGGCCGCGGCTCGGCATAAAGCGAAGAATTGTTTTCGGCTGTCGATAGGAGGTTTACTGAGCGACAATATATCCAATGATTGCACCAACGAGCATGGCTGGTGGTAGCACGAGGGCGATCGTGACTGCGACGAGCATGCTGCGGTTGATTTGCTTCTTTTCGAAGCGGCGAATTGGCTGATACTCTTTGGGCTCTTCGTCCTGTGAGACCGGTTCCGGTGCAATACCTTCCATAGGATGAGGCGGTACCGCCCCCGGTGATCCGTCGAAGGGACGTGGAGGAGCCGGAGTGGAGCCTTGCGTCATGCCATGAGAATGGCCATGCGTATTCTGGTGACCTTGACCAATCGAGCTTCCTCGAGATGGTTGCTCCTCTTCCCATCCGCCGACGCGTCGATCTTCAATGTGCGAAGGCGGCGGAGGGGCCATCCAAGGAGACTTGGCCATGCTAATGGAGGGTACCATTGCGTCTATGGCCCAAGGTTCCAAACGCGCTGCGACTTCGGCCGCATTGGTGATGCGTTTGGAAATATTCTTTTCCATCATGTCCACGATGATATCAACAAAGTCTTCGGTAATGTCGGGCGCAAAGTTGCGAGGGTGCAGGGGGAATTCTTCTAAGTGGCGTTTCAGCTTCGATTCTGTGTCACCACCAGGAAATGGAACTTTGCCGCAGACAGCGTAGTACAAGGTGCACCCAAGTGAGTAGATGTCCGATGCGGGCTGGATGTCCAGTGGGGTACGGATTTGCTCGGGCGAAAGGTAGTCGGGAGTTCCAACGATCTTTCCCGCACGTGGATCAAGAAAGAACTCTTTCGTAAATCCAGCAAGCCCGACGTCGGAAACTTTCGCATCGCCATCTGGCGTGACCAGAATGTTGCCTGGCTTTACGTCTCGGTGCACCAGGCCCTGTTTATGGGCATACTCCAGGCCCAAAGCGGCTTGCATGATAATTTTCGCCGCTTGTTGAATCGGCAACGCACCTTGTGATTTGACCAAGCGTCGCAAGTCCATGCCAGGTACATACTCGGTGACCAGAAAGTGCACCGCACCGTCTTTGCCAGCATCAAAGGCTCGCACCAAGTAAGGGCAGTCCAGTTTGGCTTGCATGCGGATCTCCCGCGCAAAGCTATCTTGGGCTTCTTGGGTGGATCGGGATGACGGAAGGACTTTCACCGCGCATTCGCGGCCCATCACTTCGTGCACTCCTTTAAAGACCTGGCCCATCCCACCTTGGCCGATCCAGTCGGTGATAATATACAACCCGAGATCGAACTTGGTGCGGCCCGCTATGATCTGGTCGGCTTGGTACTTGGTGAGCACTTCTTGCTCGACCAAAATCTCCGCTAGCAACTCGTTTGGGATTCCCTCTTCGGCATTGTGCCCTTGCTGGGACAGTCGATGGCGAGAAACGCGCAAGGCGTAATCCATTTGCTCTCGGCTTACTAATCCGCTGGCTTCCGCAGCAGATTGAAAATCCAACTTTGACACCGACCCATCCTGAAGCTAAAAGTCCTAGGTTGCCTAAACTGGAGAAAACGCAGAGGAACCGCTCTGCGTATCCGATTTGTGGATGCCCGCAAAGAACAAAACAACCGCTTCACCTTACTATCTAAAATCCCCCATGACTTCACGACTGATCGCAATTGGTGATATCCACGGGTGTGCAAACGCCTTGGATGTTTTACTGGCGCTGATTTTACCACAAACGGGCGATCGAATCGTTACTTTGGGGGATTACGTTGATCGGGGGCCTGATTCCAAGGGAGTGATTGATCGATTGATAGCACTTCGTGAGACTTGCGAGGTCATAGCGATTCAGGGCAATCATGAAGAGATGATGCTAGAGGTCTTGCGTGGGGACACACCCCATGATTCCTGGGTCCAATTTGGGGGCGTGGCGACCCTCGATTCCTACGGGTTCATAGGGAGTCTGGATATCTTGCCACCCGAACACGTCGAGTTCTTCGATTCGATGGTGGATCACTACGAGTCCGATGAGCACTTCTTTGTGCATGCAAACTACGATCCTGCACGGTCGCTGGAAGACCAAGAAATCTATCAGCTACGATGGCAAAAGCTTACCGAGGTGGTTCCACCGCCACATCCAAACGGCAAGAAAGCGGTCGTAGGGCATACGCATGACCCCGAATTCGAGATCTTTGATGTAGGGCATCTCATCTGCCTCGATACCTACTGTTACGGCGGAGGCTGGCTGTCGGCACTTGATGTCAATTCTGGCCGGATATGGCAAGCTGACATGGAGGGAGAGCAACGAATCCGCGAGGCTGCTTCCCCTAAATAGCCAAGCAGTGGCCGGCAAACTCGGTTTAATCGGGAAGGTTTGCCAGGTTTACTTGATCTGCCTGGCCGGAAAAGCCGAATAGCACGGTAGTGGAGCCTGCGTATGTGCAGTGCTATGCAACCACCTCAGTCGAAGAAGGTTTACCGGGCATGGAAGGCTCAGCAGCTAGAAATTTAGATCTCAACCGGTTTCGTATCTGCGCGATGTTGATCGTCGTTGTACTGACGCCAAGTCTGGCGATGGCACAGCTGCGAACAGGTAGAGGTTCGCGGACACTCTACCAGCAGAGCATCGAGGAGCTCAGTGATCCTGACTCGAGCGATGCAGTCGTGAGGTTTGCTAGCTTTCAAGATGAAGTGGAGGAGCCGGCACAACCCGTTCCTATGCCAGGGAATGAAGCCGTCGTTGGTCCACACCACGATGAAGCATCTCACAACTCAGACTCGAGCTATGTTGGAGTTTCCAGCTGCGATGGCTGCGGTGAGCTCGCATGTGGCTCATGCGATGCGGGATTCGGGATCGCACCTACGGCCTACGGAGTCTGTCCTCCAGGATGCGGACCTCTTCTTTCGCTTTGGTATCGCATGAGCGTTCGAGCAGAGGTGCCGATGTATTGGCGTCGCGATCAAGGACCTCCTGCACTCGTCACAACCAGCCCTGCGGGCTCTGCTGCCTCGGTTGCTGGCGAGTTGGGGCAAGCAACTACAGACGTAGTTCTCGGCCAAGGAACGTTGCAGGATGATCCCACCGCTGGGGTGCGACTGACTTTCAGTACTTGGTTAGGCCCACAAAAATGCTGGGGCGTGATGCTACGGTACTGGGATGCCGGCGACCAAGACTTGAACTTTAACTTCAATTCCACCACACATCCGATTTTAGCTCGCCCCTTCTTCAACACGACGACGGCCGGTAGCGAAGCACAGGATACTCAGCTTGTTTCTTTTCCCGGTGAGAGCGATGGTTCTCTCACAGTCACTACCTCAAACTCGGTAGGTGGCATCGACTTGATGCTCCGTCGCGAAATTTATGCTGACCGATTCAACCGAATGCAATGGCTGTGGGGATATCAAAACGTGCAGCTTGACGAGGGGCTCAGCATCATGAGCAATACAACTGTGACAGGTGCCGGACCTCTCCAGGGTACCAGTATTGCTGTTTCCGACGTCTTCCGCACAGAGAACGAGTTTCATGGCATGAGCTATGGGATCATGAACACTCGGCGGTTTGCTTCGCTGAAAGTCGAAACGATGTTTCGACTTGGTGCAGGTAACTTGCAGCGTCGCGTGAATATTGCCGGTTCGACGACGACGACCTCGGGCGGTGTAAGCAACACTGAAAATCAAGGCTTACTCGCCAGAAACACGAACAGCCAGCAATTCGTGGATGATACATTTATTGTGCTACCTGAGTTGGCATTAAACTTAGGATATCAAATTCGCCCCGGTCTAGATTTCACGTTAGGCTATAACTACATGGTGATTCCTAAGGTGGCGCAAGCGGCGCAGCAGCTCGACAATGACCTGGCTGTGAACCTGAGCGATCCACTTACTGGAGCGTTGGATCCGGTTCTGGATTTCGACGAACGCAAGTTTTGGCTGCATTCGCTTGGTTTCGGTCTCCAGCTCCGCTACTAAGAAAGCGTTAGGATGACGGATGAAGCTGCTGGCATGAGTGACATTTTTGGTTGGTCTCCGATCAGTCAATTGATCGGTCTCGAAGTCCAGCCAGGTGAAAGTGGTTCTGCCACCGTCTATCTAAACGTTGACGGCAAGATGCATAATCCGATGGGCTTTGTGCATGGCGGTGTGATTGCTCTGTTGGCCGACGCCGCAACTGGGATTGCGTTTGGTCGTACGCTCGAGGATCAGCAAAGTTTCGCCACGGTGGAGATGAAAACGACCTACATTCGCCCTATCAAGCAAGGGCGACTGTGCGCCACGGCAGGGTTGCTGCAACGTGGCCTTCGAATTGGATTTGTAGAATGTACAATCGTCGATCAGCGTGAGAAGTTAATTGCTAGGGCGAGTTGTACTTGTACAGTCAATTCTCTTTCCAACAACTGACGACGAGGGCCAAGGTCCTTCACACGAACGTGGTTCCGTATTCCCAGTCTCGAATGCTTCCGATCAATGGCTCGACTTCTCCGTACTTTGGACGAATTTCCGGACGATCTACGAGGCGGCGCGATTGCAATTGGTAATTTCGATGGGGTGCACCAAGGGCACGCTGGCTTGGTGGAGCAATTAAAGGGATTGGCGAAGTGCTTTGATGGGCCTGCAGTTATTCTGACTTTTGATCCCCCGCCGGTGGCGATTCTTGTCCCCGATCGATTACCTTCCGCGCCACTCACGTCGATGGCGCGTCGTGCTGAGTTGTTGGGGCGACTTGGTGTGGACGCGATGGTTGCGTATCCCACGGATCGGAACTTATTGAATCTGAGTCCGGCGGAATTCTTCCAACAGAAGATTGTTAGAGGTCTCGGTGCTCGGGCGATGGTCGAAGGTCCTAATTTCCGTTTTGGGAAAGACCGGGTTGGTAACATAGAGTTGCTTCGGAGTCTGTGTGAAGCATCCTCAGTTACTTTGGAGATTGCCAAGGCGAAGCAGGATGAATCAGGAGTGATGATTTCCAGTTCACGAATTCGAGAAGCCTTAGCTGAGGGTGACTTGAAATCTGTCAACACGATGTTGACGCAGTTTTATCAGATCACTGGAATCGTTGCTAAAGGGGCGCAGCGCGGTCGGGAGCTAGGATTTCCAACTGCCAATCTGGAAGACATCGCAAACTTGCTTCCTGCCTTTGGCGTTTATGCTGGCCAAGTCGAACTTGAAGGCTCCATGCATGCTGCTGCCGTGAACATCGGTCCGAATCCTACATTCGGTGAGCAGCGGTCGAAGGTGGAGGTTCACATCTTGGATTGGAAAGGGACCATCTACGGTGAACGGTTAGAGGTGACTTTGTTGAAGCGGATTCGGGAGGTGAGAAAATTCGACTGCGTCGATACACTCACTCAGCAACTGCAACAAGATATTCAGGCCTGCAGGGGCAGCTTCTCGGCCGCTCCGGGCAAGGGATGGTCTTCGGAATCAAGAATTCTTAGGGATTCTTGATTGAATTTGGCTGATTCTCTCGCGGCCAACTTGTCGATCTCACGGCAAGTCGGGACTATACTCAATCGCGGGTAAATTATGCGGGTCAGGCATTGTCTCACAATAGCCCTCGGATTCGCAAGTTTGAAAATAGATCGGATGTCACATGTCAGTCGACTGGGCTCAGTTAGCCGAACGTATCAACGGTTGTCAAAGTTTTGTCCTTTGCAGCCACATTCGCCCCGACTGTGATGCTTTGGGTAGTGAACTTGGGCTCGCGGGAATTTTAGAAGCCCTCGGCAAGGATGTGAAGATCATAAACGGGCATCCAACACCTGAGAGCTTGGCCTTTATTGATCCAAGTCAGACGATTCACGTTGTTGGCAATACGATTCAGCCCGAGGAGATTTCGGCGGACTGTTTCATAGTGCTCGACACAAGTGCCTGGGCTCAGCTTGGACCAATGGGCGATGTGCTGCGAGCGTTTCCGGGTAAGAAGCTTTGCATTGACCATCATATGGGTGAGGACGATCTCGGCACGGAGTTTTTTAAAGACACGAGTGCGGAGGCCACTGGGCACTTGGTTGCCAAGCTTGCAAATCACTTGTCTGTCCCGATCTCCAAGCCGATGGCGACTGCCCTGTACGCAGCGATCGCTACCGACACGGGTTGGTTTCGCTTTGGTTCCACGACTCCGGAAACTTACCGAGTCGTCGCGCAGCTGCTGGAATGTGGAGCAGTTCCTGCAGACATCTATGGTGACTTATACGAACGCGACACGATCGGCCGAGTTCGTCTTCGTGGTCGAATTCTTGGCCGTACGATCGACGAGCTAGACGGCAGTTTCGTCTACACGCACGTACTCAAAGAGGATTTCGAGGAGACCGGTGCCGTGGCTTCGGACACTGAAGATGCAATCAACTTGACCCTTGCCATACGCGGCACCAAAGTTGCCGTGATCTTTGTTGAGCAGCTCAAGGGGGGATTCAAACTTAGTTTCCGAAGTCGCTGTCATGTTGATTGTAGCAAGCTGGCAGCAAGCTTCGGTGGTGGCGGTCACAAAGCAGCAGCAGGCGCCTTCGTTGAAGGTAGCTTGAAGGACGTGCGGGACAAAGTCTTGCCAGCCGTACGTGAGGCGATGACGGTGGGCTAGGATTACTCGCTGTGCACGCAAATCAGCCGGTGCAGTGCGATTTCGGGTTGGAGTAGTGCTTAAAGGTGCGCAGGCATTCGGCGTATGCCGAAGCGCTCGTCTCCTCAACACTACCAAGTCAATTGCTTCGAGAATCTCCAAGTGTCGTCAAAGAAGCCGCAGGCTTTCACTGTGCCAGCTGCTTCTGTGTTAGGTGAAGTCTCTAGGGATAACACAACCCAATCAGGCAGCTTAGGATTCTGCAAAGAATTGGTGCGATCATGTGCTGGCCGGAAGGTCGGTCCTGAGTTTAGGACGACGTAGCGCTCGGGATTCTCAGGGTTTGGATAAATCATCTGCAACACATGGTTTCCGGAGTCGTGTTCTTCGCCATCGAAATCGATTGTCGAGGCACTCCAGCTGCAATTCAATCGAGTTCGTATTTCCTGGTTTTGCATTGCGTCCAGCACGAGCGAGTTGCTTTCCGGAGTTCCCCAGAGCACAAGGTGGAATCGTTGCTTGTCCTCTTCCGTGACTTCGGTGTCTTGCTTCTCCCGCAGCTCACCTCGAAACAAACTGCGCCAGCGTGCCCTTAGGAAGTTGAGCTCATCACGCATCCACTTCTCAACTTTGGGGCTCCAAGACTTGCCGGAGGGCAGGACTATCAGGACCGGGTTGATAAAGGCATCGTCAATCGGGCCGGAAACTCCTGGTCGCTTGCGAAAGGGAGCGACGGCATCAGCTAGTGCCCACGAGTCGTTCTTTTCCTTCACTAAGTAGTTCCGTTGCTTTGGTTTGATGACAATGGGCATACCGTTGATAGAAACCTGCAGCTGAGGACTTTGAGGAACGGTGCTGTCGACGCAAAGTCTTGCCACGTTTTTCGGCCTCAGATCCCAGTAACCAGCATCATCGATTTCAGCTTCGACAAAGGTGTCGCCGTATTGTTGTTCGACTCCGTCTACTGTCAGCCAACCACGTCTTGCGTAGCGAAGATGCGGAGACTGGATGTAGAAACGCTGAGGATTTCGTGGCAAGCCATCGATGACCGCTTCCTGCATGCGTTGCAAGATTTCCTTGAGCGAATCGGGATGGTATTTGTGCCCCATACCTGGACCGATGATATGCGGTAACTTGCGGCCAACCGAGGCGTAGGCTTCTTCCATCACTCGCGCGGCTTGGATTTGTTTGTCGTTCTCTCCACTATAAACCACGACGGGCAAGTTGAACAAGTTATGAACGTAGCTAGGAACGTCGTAGGTTTTCCAGAGTATCTGTTCGTACTCCGGTGGGAAGTCTTCTGGTTTAAGACGGTTGTATTTGGCAGTTTCGGCAAAGCCCGCGCCGGGGCTGGCCGCAACAAAACGTTCTTCATAGTGAGCGGCCAAATGCCAAACACCTGCTCCGCCCATTGAGAATCCCATCAATACAATGCGGCGGCGATCGATGGGATAGTTGTCACAGACAAAGTCAATTGCTTCCATGACGTCTGTTTCGCCTGCTGACTTGTAGCCGATGCATTGGCGTCCAAAAGGATGCAGGACGATTGCCCCCGGAGGTTGAATCTGCCCCACTTGTTGCAGTCGGTTGTAAATGAAGTGCAAGTCCGTAGTTTTGTCTCCACGCCCGTGGAGCCAAACGTACAGCGGGTAGCCCGTCTTTTTAGGGGGTGTCGTTGGGTGGACCAAACCAATTGGCTGTGCAGAGTCATCGATTTCGGATCGAAACCCGCGAACTTGCAAGCCTTCCATTCCAGTCCAATCTGTTTTGCCGCTGGACAGTGACTCGATTCTAGTTTTGGCCAGTTCGAGTAGCTGATCGACTTTACCGAAGTCAGTCTTCTTGTAGAACTCTCGGTGAAGAATCGCAAAACGGCAAGCCTTCAAGAGCACTTCGATGTCAGGTTTGAGCGACGCATGTTTGGGATTCAGAGATTCGAGTTTCGTTTCCAAATCATCAATACTTGCTTCCCACCTCGTGAGCTGCTCGGAGGCTGGCTGGAGACCTAGGGGAGGAATGCGACGAGGAATGTTGCCGTCGCTTCCGTTTTGCGCCGATGATGGTGTAGCAAGCGAGGCGAAGCATACGGCTAGGCTCAATAGCAAGAGGTTTTTGATTTGCAGTATCATAGACTCATATCAGTGCTGCAATAATTTGTGAGTTGTAGTTGTGGTCAAGCACGCGCTCGCATGTGCTTTTGCGTTGGAATAGGTAATCAAACGCTTGTGATGCTTGTAATTTGCGATCGCTAACTTGTGTCGTATCATCCGAATTTGGGTTGCTAAGTGTTACTTTCGCCTTTTCGCCTGAGTCCCAACATTCATTGCTTGCCGGTCGTCAACGGCAGTGGCGATTGTGCGTTGGCAGTTCGTCGGTGGCTTCTGAGGCACCAGTGTGATTGTCTGGCCGTGGCATTACCAGGCTCATTTCGGTCTGCAGTATTGGATGGCGTCGAGCAATTGCCATCACCGTCTATTGTACTGCAGCAACCGAGCGTGAGTTACGAGCAGCAATGGACGCCAGAATCAGATATCGAAGACGACGAAGAAGATTTGGAGCTCGAGAGCCAGGAAGCATGGAGTTATGTTCCGGTCGATCCCTGCCAGCCAATGATCATGGCCTTGCGGGTTGCATTGGGTGAGCATTGGCCGATCAAGTTTTGCGACTTGGAGACCAATTATTACCAGCCGTGGGCAACGGTGATGCCAGATCCGTTCGCTCTGCGCAACGTACCGCTTGAGAAGTTCGCAGCGGCTTTGTTGCCAAGCATGACTCGTCCGATTCAGGAGCAGGTCGTACAACGTCTCGAGCACATGGCCTGGCGACTGAAGCAGCTCGAGGAGAGGTACGAGAACATTGTATTCGTTTGTTCGATTCTGGAGTGGCCTTGGCTATACGAGATTTATCAGGATCGATATGGAGGCACTAAAACGCCTGTCGCCAGCGAATTGTCGAAGGACGAGAACGAAGCTGAACTACCTTTGCACGATTCGGTGGAAACACCTAAACGCTATGCCGTCAGCGAGAACTCGCTTATCTTCCTGTTTGGTGAACTTCCCTTTATCACGGGGCTATTCGAGCGAGCGAGAGCAGAGCTTGAAGATGACGAGAATCTCGCAATCGACGGAGTAAAGCAACTGCTGATGTCCGCCCGCAGCAGTTACCGACAAGATCTCGGAAAGCGAGCTCGCAAGATTACACCTTTGTTGCTCACGCAGTGTCTCAAGTACATTCGCAATCAGTCGCTGATTGAGCATCGAATGACGCCGGATCTATACACAATTGCAGTTTCGGCCCAGCAGATCCTGGGGGATCAGTACTCGATTCATTTGGTTGATACGGCTCGAAACTATCCCTATGTCGAGGCATTCGGATTGTCTGAGGCAGTTCTAGGCATTGATCAAGTTCGTCTGCCTGAGCCGGATGGCGGCGACACAGTCAGCGTAGTCAGCCGCTTGCCAGGTCAGCCGATGTCTTGGCGTTCGCTGGAGCTCAAGAGGAAGCCAGCCAAGCAAGAACTGGACCAGTGGAAGCAACAATGGAACCCTCATTCGCAGTGTTCATGGCCGCCTGAGGATAACGTGATCGAGAGCTTCAGGGCTCGTGTGTTCGATCGGGCAAGAGCTCTTATTGGAGCTGATCTGGCGCGAAGCGAAAAGTTTTCAACGAGTATCAAGGATGGGATCGATATTCGAGAGACTTTGCGACATTGGTACGACAATGAGATTTATGTCAAAGTTATGCCGCCAAGTGTCGGAGCAATGGATTGCGCGGTGATGTTGTTCGAGCAGAATGCCAACCCTCGTGATTTTCCGTGGCGAACAACTTGGTTTGCGGAGCATAAGAATGAATCAACGCTTGCCTTTTATGCGACCAATTTCGCGGAAGAGATGATTGGGCCCGGAATCGCTCTGGCGACATATGGGGGAGCGATGTTCCTTTTTCCACCGGTACCGATTCCAGATATCTGGCATGACCCGAGGCTTCACTTCGCGGAATCTCTCGAAGAAAAATTGGTTGGTGCCGCTTGTCTACATGCTCGTGAGTCGCAAATCGCGCTGCTGAGTCCAGCCGCTCCCAGCGCGGCGTTGCGAAAGATCGCCCGACGCTATCGAAAACGCTTGGTGCACATTCCCTTGAGTTCCTTCAATGACGCGACGGTACAACAGCTCAGGATGGTGCACGTCCTTAATGGCAGCGAGGTTCGCTCCTACGCTGAGCACTTTATTCGTAAGGCCTAGGTATGTGTGAACTTCCGCAAATTCTCCTGGGGTGCTCGGTCTAGGTTGACGAGTCAGAGAAACCGGTTGAGAATCTCTTACTTCGCATCCCTCTCTGGCACTAGGAGCCTCCCCGTGGAGCAACTGGATCATCTCAAAAATTTGGTCATTATGGCGGCGGCTGACGGTACGCTTAACGAACAGGAAATTGCCTTGCTAGTCGACCGAGCTTCCGCTTTAGGACTCGACGAAGAGGATCTCGAGAAAGCAATTGCCTACGCTTTGGGCGGCGAGGCGAAGCTGAAGTTTCCAATCGATCGCAATGAGCAGAATGAAATGTTGGCAGATCTCATGAAAATGATGGCCGCTGATGGTGAGCTTCAGGAAATCGAGAAGCGGCTATTTGCTCTGGCTGCAGCCAAAATGGGTATGGAAGCCTATAATTTAGATTTCCCATTTTCAACTTCACCTGAAGCAGCT